>JAEZGT010000055.1 GCA_023416875.1 Pseudomonadota bacterium | reverse complement strand
GTCTCGTGGGCTCGGAGATGTGTTAAGAGACAGGTACCGCGCAGCGGGCGGAATTTCACCATGTTCAAACTGGTGGGCACGTAAAGCGTGTGCACGTATTCGCCGAATTTCTGAATTTGAATGCCGCCCACTGACACATCCGCAGGACGGCGCAAGAGATTGAACATACTGATGCGGGTATAGCGAGCGAAACGTTCGTTGATCATTTCCAGTGTGGGCATGCGCCCGCGGACGATGCGATCCTGGCTGGTGAGATCGTAGGCGCGCACGCCGGTGGGATCAAAATCACCTTCGGTTTCGATTTCGCCGTCATCAACACCGTGAAGAAGCGCGTCAATTTCGTCTTGGGATAATAAATCCTGCACAAAAACCTCGAAATCAGCTTAAAGGGTCAGGCCACATGGCCTTTTTATCGCACGGCAAAAAATCGTATTGCATCATCAAATCGTGTTATTGCATGACAAAATCTGTAAATAGAACCTGTTCAATACCGGGATTGCCAATTTCCTGTTGCAGCAGACGTTGAATTTCCTGCAGGCAATCCTGCCGCAGTAATTCTTTGCCCTCGGCGGTTTGCAGATCTTCAAAAGACTTGCCGCCGATCAGCATAATCAATGCATTGCGGATCATCGCCTGATGCAATTCCACGGCGCTGATCACCGAGCCGTCGCGCGTCATTAACGTTAATTCGGCCTGCAAAAAGCGCTGCCGTCCGCGCACATCAAAATTCACCAGCAGCGCCGGCTTCAGCGGGTAGTAGATTGCTGGGGTTTGCGTTGGTTGGGCGTTTTCCGCCGTTTCCGGCGGCGGCGGTGGCGGCGCCAGCAATTTCAGCGCGGCCACGGTGCCGCCCACGGAGATAACAATGACGCCAAGTAATGCCGCCGACAGCAAGATCAGTTTCTTTTTCCCGCTTCGAGGTTTTTCCTGGTTGTCGGCATCGGCCATCGTCAAATTTCCGTCGGTATTAGTGGTTTATCTAACCGGTTGAGCAATTGCAGTGCCAAACGCCGGAAATCTGCTTCTCGCCCGTCAACGCCTGGTCCTGACCATTACAGAGATCAAATCGAGAAATGGCCGAAACGGCGCGTGACATTATGCCGTCGGCGGGACGACCCGTTTTTATTGTTCTATGCGGGCGACCTGCTTAGACGGCTAAATTAAAGATAGCAGACCATCGCCGACGTGCCGCCGGCGGTGCGGAGGAATTATCGTGAATGACGCATAAAAGCGTCATAGCGACGTCACAAGGCTCAGACGAAATCGTCTACGCCATAATTCGCCTCAAGGACAACAGCTGTCGCCGCTGCGGAATTTTCAGCAGCGATGTCACTTGTCGCGCCCTGCTGCTCGTCGTGATCGGTGGCGGCTGTTTCACCACTATCATCGCGGCGCTGATCGGAAACTCCGGCATCCATCAGTTGCATACCTTGGTCCTGCAACAATTCACGCAGACGCGCCATGGACTGGTCCAGGGCGTCCCGAACCTGCGGGTTGGCACTGACAAAACTCACCACCGCCTGATCCTGATGCACGCTGATTCTCACCTGCAGCGGACCTAATTCTGGCGGGTCCAGCTGCAATTCGGCGGAGTGGATCTGTTGACTGGCCAGCCACGCTGCGCGCTCCGCCAACGCCTCGGACCACTGGGCGTTGCCGAAGGCCATCTGTAAGCGCATGGACTGACTCGGCGCCAGCGCGGAAGATTGTTCCAGAGCGGAAAATTGTTCCAGCGCGGATTTGCTCAGCGCTGTAGCCAAGCTGGTTTGGCCTATGGAAGCGTCATCCGGCTGCGCCGCATCCGCCAGGATAAAAGCGCCAGAGGAAAAGCTGAGGGCCTCCGGTTTGCCTGTAGCTTCGGATGTGCCGGCAAGGAATTTGGCCGCTAAGGATGTCGCGAGGTCCGGCGATTCTTCGGTTAACAGCGAATTGCTCAAACTTTGATTGGTTAACACGCCATCCAGTGTTTTTGCGGGCTGCGCGGAATCCGGATTTATCCCTTGTCGGGTCTGGCTCAGGCTGAGCGAGAGACCCTCCAAGACTTTGGTCCGCTGCGCAAAATCCAAATCCATGCCCTGCTCCGTCAGTCCATCCGATCCCAAGTTGGATAATGCGGGATTAAAGAACAGGAACGGACTGATCTCCGCGTCTGCGGCAAGCTCCTCATCCGTCAAATTTGTGGCGCCTCCGGAATTTTCATCCGGCACGTTTTTTCCGCCTGCCAACAAATCGACAATCGCTTTGAGGGACATGGGCTGCCCCTCCAAGGACGCGTCCAATTCCGGCAAATTCGCTGTGGCATTTTGCAAAACCATGGCAAGCGCATCGCGGATTTCCGGTGTCAGCTCCATTTCCGCAACCAAATTTTGCAGAAGCTCCTGATCCGCCGGGGTTAATATTTCGCCATTGGCGAGCTTTTTCAGGATATTGACTGATGAGCTGTCAGCATCTGGTGAAGGTGCTGCTGCGCTAGCAGTCCCGTCTGCCATCTGCCCCTTCGTTATCTGGCCCCTGGTCATCTGCGAAAGGGCGTGGCGGAAATCCCCGCCCTCCCCTGTAGTACGGGCATTGGTGGCAAAGCCGGTCGGAGCGGCAAAAGTTGAAGAACTTGCGGGTGCAGCGGTAGTGATCAAAAACGACGGCAACGACATGAACGACTTCCATAGAATGCGGTTAATCCGCACGGATTTTAGATATTGGGATTTCTATGGAGGGAAACGAGCAAGCCCTATGCCATGCGCGGGCGGGCCTGTAATTTAGGCGGGTTTGCGATCAATAGGTTTTCAGTTCGGCGCAGACAGCGGCAAACTCCTGCTCGACAGCGGCAAACAGTGTCGGCATACCCGAACGATTGTGCTCTTTGCCGAGCTGTTCGAGCTCACCGCACCAATCCCCGAGAGTGTTGGCGCCAATATTTCGGCTGCTGCCTTTGAGTCCGTGAGCTTCGGCGTGGACGACGCCAAAATCCTGCGCCACCACGGCGGTGCGTAATAATTCGATGCGGCGTTCGCCATCCTCAATAAACCGCATCACCAGTTCACCGAAACGCTCACCAAGCAGTTCTTGCAGCTGCGCCATCATCGCGGCATCAATTCTTGCGTTTGCGGTAGTCGCCATGTTTATTCCTCCCATATCTATTCTTCATAGCTCCAGGGAAACTGAACCTGCACACGATTACCGGGCGGCAATATCTGCAGGGATTGGCAGATCGATGCCACTAAGGTCAGGCCGCGGCCGTAATACTGCACCGATTTTTCCGGTGTGTGTGGCTCCGGCGTTTCCTTCGGGACAAAACCTTTGCCGCTATCCACCACGGTGACGGTGAGCATACCGCCGTTTTCGCGGGTTTCATGGCGGAATTCAAAACGCACATAGGCATCTGTCAGCGCTTCGAGTCCCTCTTTGCGCAGACGATAATATTCCGCAAATCCTGCAGGCGAACTCTTGATACTCGATTCCAACCCCAGCACACCGTGTTCCAATGCATTGTTGAATAATTCTGACAGCACCGTGTACAAGACGCTGCTGTTCTGGCGCAAACCGGGCACTTCGGAAATGACATGGATCAGCAGCGACAGCGGATTAAAGGTTTTCAACGACGAGGCCACCAGGGTCAGACTCAATTCCCAATCTTCCAAATAACCGTTGCGCATGCCGGATTTGGGCGCGATGTGATGAATTTGATCGCCATCGGGAACCGTGATATCCACCAGGGAAATATCGTCATCTTTTTCTGTGCTGCCGATATGCTCCTGGACGTTTTTTAAAATCTCGCTGTAAATCGCCGCCGGCTCCAAACCACTGTCGAGCACAGCGTTGATATTCTCCTCGCCGTACATGTCACCGGCGCGGTTACGCGCCTCCTGAATACCGTCGGACCACATCAGAAAATGGTCGCCTTTTTCCAGATGCAGAATTTGCGCATCCGCTTTGAAATCCCGATTGGACAAAACGCCGAGGGGCAGATGGGTCGAGCGTATGCGCTCGTAGGTGCGGGTTTTATGGCGGTACAAAATATTATCCGGCAAACCGCCGTTCCACACGCTGATGCGATTTTTCTGGAAATTAATATCCACGCAAGTGGCGCAGCAGAACAAACCAACGGGCAGCGTCTGATACAGTTTCTGGTTAATTTCCCGCAGTATGTCGGCGAGAGAAAATCCTTTGCCCACCATGCCGTAAAACGTCGACGCCAGCGGCATTGAGCCGATCGCCGCCGGCAGGCCGTGACCGGTAAAATCACCCAGTACCACAAACAAACTGCCGCGCGGACTCACCTCCGCCAACAGTACATCGCCATTGAATACCGCGAGTGCGGACATGTAGAAACGAATGATGTCGAGTTTGAGTGCGCCGGCGTGGGCGATTTTATCGAACACCTGCTTGGCGACATTCTGCTCTTGGATAAGGTGCTTATTGTGCAGCGCGATCTGATCTTTTTGGTGAGCGACAGTTTTGTGCATTTCACGCATGCGCGAAAAGGCTTTGATTTTCGAATCCAACACAATCTGGTTGTAGGGTTTGGAGAGAAAATCATCACCGCCGGCATCCAGACAGGTAGCGAGCGATTCCGCATCAGCGAGGGAGGTGAGAAAAATCACCGGGATCAATTCGTCACCGGAAAGGGATTTGATGCGCCGCGCCGCTTCTATGCCATTGACGTTGGGCATGATGACATCGAGAAAAACCAGATCCGGGTGGCATTCGGAAAACGCCATAATGGCGCTCGCGCCATCTTCCGCCAATACCACCTCATGGCCGGAACGCTGCAGCATGGACTGCAGAATCAGGCGATCTGCGGCGGAATCCTCCGCCACCAGAATTTTCAGAGCTCCCCGGCTTTCAATTGTCATGCAGGACGTCTCGGCTGACCGACGGCCCCTTCACTCCCCGCGACAGGGGTGGAGATTCCGCCCTTGCTGTTTAAGCCGCACCCAACGGTTGTCCGGGAATACCCGCCACACCGGCCGGGGCGACAAGTCACGGATTATTGAATGGTGAACAATTGTTCAAAGCTGGAAATGGAGAAGATTTTTTTAACTTCCGGCGAGCAATTGGTGATGGTGATTTGAGCGGTTTCACCACCGGCGTAATCGCGCAGCACCAACAACATGCCGAGGGCAGAACTGTCCAGGTACACGGCGTTTTTCAAATCAACGTTGTAACGCACCGGAATCCCGCTGGAAACATCTTCGTAACACTTGCGGAATTCGTCCAATGAGCTGGCATCGAAACGCCCATCCACCGCGATGGTCAGAGTTTTACTGTCAGCTGACAACGATGAGCTGATCGCCATAGGTTTTCCTCCACATAATTGGTCGGCCAAGTTTGTTTTGCCCAAATTATTATTTTGTATACAAAAACAGCGGCGGACCTTCCCTGCTTCAAGGTCCGCAATCAAATGCGCGGCTTAAAGATCCGCACTTTCGGAAATCTGCGCCCGCTTCGTTACCAAGGCGCCTGTGCCGGTTCCCCAACCGGGCTTCTTAAGCATAGACCAAGTCTCGATGCGCAAAGGCAATTAACACGTGCTGGTCTTGCTAGTTTGCATGGCTCTAATGCCAAAGGCGCAATCATGACGCGACAGGCGTCACAAAGCGTCGCAAGGATTACATACGCCATAGGGCAAGACAAGTGGGAGTTGCATGGCAGCGAACGCGGGTTCGAGCTTGTCGCCTTTACCTTCCCGGTCACTCGCAGCCTGCGAATTTCCCGGCAGAGTGGTCCTAACGCTGAGTCGCTAAGCCTCCCATAATTGCCTAACCTGGTCCGCCAGAGTCATGGGATCGAAAGGTTTGGCGATAACGCCTTTGGCGCCGAGTTTGTGTAATTCTGCAACGTCATTGGGTTGCACGCGGGCCGTCATGAACGCGACGGGGACTTGGCGCAGCATCTCCAGCAAACGCAACTGCTGCAGGGTCGCGGGTCCATCCATTCCCGGCATCATCACATCAAGCAGAATAAAATCGGGTTGAAACCCCTGCACCACCTGCAACGCCTCCTGCCCGGATGAGCATGCCACCACCTCATAACCGCCGAAGGATTCCAGCACCATGGTGGCAATCGCTTGTATATCCGGATCATCTTCCACGTAAAGAATTTTCTGTAATAACGGCTGCACGTTTCACCTATTCGTAATGAAGGGGTGCGATGTTTCACAACCCTGTACGAGTATAGAAGCATGTGGACACCGCAAACGTCAGCGGCTTGAAATAAATCAGCTTTTATCGGCTGCGGCTGTGTCCAGCCCCGCCACATTCGTCGTAGCTAAGGGAAATGTGATGAAAAATGTCGTGCCCAACCCCGGTGCAGAACGGAAACCTATAGCGCCGTTCATTCTCTCCACCAACTCACGGCTGATCGCAAGCCCTAAGCCGGTACCCTCTTTTTTACGCGCGCTGGAGGAGTCCACCTGACTGAACTTCTGAAAAACCCGGTGGTGGAATTCCACCGGAATTCCCGCGCCGTGATCCTCCACTTCAATCCGTACGCTATCACCCTGTAACGACCAGGACACCATAGCGTCGCCGCCGGCGGGCGAAAATTTTGCCGCGTTGGACAGCAGATTCGACATCACCTGCTGGAAACGCAAACGGTCCGCGCTGATCCGGCAATCGGGGCCGTCGCGCAAAATCAATCGCACATCGTATTGCTGTGCGTAAGAAAGGTTTTCGCGCACCGCCTGCTCCAGCAGATCCCGCAGCGTCAGCACTTCGATTTTGAACGACATTTTGCCAGCGAGAAGTTTTTCCATATCCAGCAGATCATTGACGAGCATGTTCAGCCGGTGGCCGTTATTGAAGGCAATTTCTACCAGATCGCGACTGCGGCTGGATACGCCCTCTTTTTCCAGGCCGCGTCGCAGCAAGCCAAGAGAACCGATGATTGACGTGAGCGGCGTGCGCAACTCGTGGCTCACCACGGCAATCAATTCGCTTTTCATTTTTTCCAATTGTTTCTGTTCCGAAATGTTCTGCACTATGGTCCAGACGCGCTCCTCGCCACTCACCTCCTGCACTCTCACCCCGCTGACCGCTACCTCAATGACTTCGCCGGATCGCCGCAATAATTGTTTTTCATGCGGACCGCAGCGCCCGCTGCGCATGAGTTCCGCCGTATGGCGTTGATATTCGGCCCCATACTCGGGCGGCATCAGGTCGACCCAACGCAATTTGCGCAGTTCCGAAATATCGTAATCCAGCATGGTGAGAAATTCGGGATTGCCCTCGACGAACCAGCCCTGCTTCAGGTCGCTGGACGCAATGCCAACCGGCGCCATCTGGTACAAGGAAGACAGCTTATTTTTTTCCCGCTCCAGACTGATCTGGGCTTCCATCAAATCGGTAATGTCTGCGTGGGTGCCAGACATCAGCAATGGTTTTCCCGGCGCATCCCAGGAAAATACCCGACCGCGATCATGCACCCACACCCAATGGCCAAGCCGGTGTTTCATCCGGTATTTGCAATCGTGAAATTCCAACTCGCCGGCAAAATGCCGGGCTAGCAGCGCGCGTGCGGAAGCGAAATCATCCGGGTGGATCAAATCACTCCAGGTCTGGAAATTGGTGGGCTCCAGGTCCGCAAGACGATATCCGACAATTGCCGCCCAGCGTTCATTGAACGTCATACCGCCAGTAGGAATGTTCCACTCCCAGGTGCCAATCCGCGTGCCCTCGATCACGGCTCTCAAACGGCGCTCGTTGTCGCGCAACAAATCCGCTTTGCGTCGCTCGCCAGTGATATCGCTGATGATGGCGATGTAGCCGTTAAAGCTGTTCTCTTCATACAGCGGATTGCCGACGATACGCGCCCAATAAGTGGAACCATTTTTGCGATAGCAGAGCATTTCCACATTAAAGGATCGACCGGCATAAAATGCCTGCCGCAGCTGGTCGATTTTTTCCGCTTCGGCTTCCTGCCCGCCCAATACGTCCCAAAAACGCGCGCCGTACAGGGTGTCGAGCACATGGCCGCTGATGTACCCAAAACCTTCATTGATCCATTCGATACCGCCGTCCGAGCGAGTGATGATGACACCGCTACCGGTTTGACTCGCCACCAGCGACAAGCGCCGCACTTCGGCTTCCCGGTTGCGGTGCGCGCGGCGGATACGCGCTGCGTCTACCAATTGCGCCACGGTGCTGAGCAACGGCTGAATAAAATCCAGTAGTTCCGCGTCATAACCACCTTGTCGGTCCGCAACACCGATGGCGGCAATCATTTGCTGGCCGAGAAAAATGGGAATGCCCATAAGCGAGCGGGGTTGTTGATCGCTGCGCAAGATTTCTGCCGCAGTGGAATTGTTGAGCAGCACTGGATGTCCCGCCGCAATTACCGCATCGACAAGCTCGGCAAGATACGCAGGCGGAATATTCCGCCGTTCTGCTTCTGCACATTCGATGGCATCACCACGACAGGCACAGGTTCTCAATAGCTGGGGGACACCGTCGAAAGTCAGCACTTCACCAATAAATCCACTGGCACTGTCAGAAATTTCCAGCACTTCCTGCAGCAGTGCGTCAAATGCCTCCTGCTGATTTTCATCGCCGATAAACAAGGCCTGCGCGCGTGCAATGGACGCCGCCAGGCGACGGTTTTTTGCCAGCAGCTGGCTGTCAATAATCATCCGGCCGAGATGAATCTGATCACTTACACAATCGGCGAGATCGCGCAGAATAATACGCTCCGCCGGGGTAAGCCGGCGCGGTACGCGGTCGACCACGCACAGAGAGCCAAGGGCGTGCCCCTCAATGGAATAAATGGGCGCGCCCGCATAAAACACCACGCCCGGATCACCCGTAACGGCTGGATTGTCGGCGAAGCGCTCGTCCAGCCGTGCATCCGGCACTTCCAGTATGTCGCGGCCGCAGATCGCGTGAGCACAAAAAGAAACTTCGCGCGCGGTTTCCGTGGCGTTGAGTCCGCGCGTGGATTTAAACCACTGACGGCACTCATCCACCAAGGAAACCAGCGCGATCGGACAGCGCAATATTTCCGAGGCCAGGCGCGTCAAACGATCAAAGCGCGGGTCCGGTTGCGTATCCAGAATCCGGCATTCGCGTAAAACCGCCAGACGTTCATTTTCATTTTGCGGGACGGGAGGTGTTTTCATGGATCAACCGCTCGCGTTCAAAAGACATTACGCCGGACTTTTGCTGGCGCCCAGGCGCCGCATGTTGCCCCACTGC
>JAEZGT010000402.1 GCA_023416875.1 Pseudomonadota bacterium | reverse complement strand
TGTTTGATCGCGAGGATTGGTTTGCTCCAGTGGCATCTGGCTCCGGCGCGCCAGAGGCTATGGTGATCTGTCCGGCGAGTGGTGGCACTCTGTCTGCCTTGGCATCAGGAGCCAGCAACAATTTGATCGAGCGGGCAGGGGATGTCGCTTTAAAAGAGCGGCGGAAACTTATCGTGGTGCCCCGCGAAACGCCTTATTCGCAGATACACCTTGAGAACATGTTGAAGCTCACCCAAATGGGAGCGGTGGTGTTGCCCGCGAGTCCCGGGTTCTATCAGTATCCAAAAACTATCGAGGATCTGGTGGATTTTGTGGTGGCGCGGATTCTCGACCAACTTGGCATCCCTCAGTCCCTGGTACCGCCTTGGGGCTCAACCAATAATTAAATAAGCCGCCAAGCCAATTACGGCCATTACCAAAACCGCCGCTATGATCTTGGTTGTCAGCGAATACTCGTCTTTTTGCACAGTCTCTTCCGTGCGATTACCTGGGGAAGTCGGACGGGTTTTCCAGCGTTTGGGACCTTCCGCTGGAATCTCCTCGGGGTCAGTCTTTATCTCGACTTTTCGCCGGATTTTGGTTGCCTCATGGTCATCCTCATTGCGCGAGGCGTGAGCCGGTCTCACGCGGGGGCCGAAAACGCGGAAGCTGTATACGTCCAGGCGCAGTTGGTCTCCGGAATAAACCATTCCCTCAGTGACACGCGCATCATTAATAAAGGTGCCGTTGGCGGAATTCAGATCGCGCACCCAGATGCCGTCGTCTCTTATCCTGAGTAGCGCATGCTCCCGTGACAGGTGGGTGCCAGCGAAGATCATGTCGCAGTGGCTGGCTCGGCCGATCTTGATGTCATTTTGATCACTGCGTGAACGGATCGGAAATTCCTGTCCACTCAGCCAACTTGAGCAGGCCACCAAACACCATTCCTGTTGGTTTTCGGGCTGCCCCGGATCCAACACTTCCAGCTCGACTTCCCCGAGTTTTATCTGGTCGCCGTTCTCAATAGTCTTTTGGATGATCCGCTGATCATTGACGAAAGTGCCGTCGGTGCTGCCGAGATCGTGCAAAACAAAACTGTTGTTAACGTAGACGATCCGCGCGTGCTGACTGCTGACCGAGGGATCATCGATCACTAAATGGTTGTCGTCGGCGCCGCCGATTGTGAACGACTTATCCATCAGCCACGCAGGTTCTCTACGTTGATCTGTAAAACGAAGCTTCAGCATCATCTTGCGCCGGGTACGCCGCAGGTGCGGCTGGAGTTTTGAATGCGCAGCGACAGCGTACTGCTGCAATGGAAATGCTGTCCCCGCTGGTGTAATGCCCAGCCATAAGACACGGAAATGGCATGGATCAATAATGCGCCAATTCCAAGGAGAGGCATCATAGGGTTTTACACAACGTTTTCAATCTCTGCAGGATAAAAGGTGGAATGCAACCTGAATTTTTTGCAGATGATCAAAAACTGGCCTGCGGTAATTTCCCGATTACTGCGCCAATAGGGGAGAAAGGGTAGAATGGCGCGCCTTGGCCGGCGGGGGATCTTATGACCGACAGAACGACTAACGTACGCATCCACTATTGCACCCAATGCCAGTGGCAGCTTCGCGCTGTTTGGATGGCGCAAGAGATTTTGGCAAGTTTCAGTGATGATATTTATCAGATGATTCTGCAGCCTGGCACCGGTGGTGTATTTGAGATTTGGGTGAACGACACCTGTATCTGGGAGCGTAAGAAGGATGGAGGATTTCCAAGCGCCAAGGAACTCAAATTGCGGGTGCGAAATTGTGCCTGTCCTGAAAAACCTTTGGGTGCCCACATCGAAAAATCAGCAGAGCCGTCCCAGGACGTTTAGCCGTTTCTTAAGGAATAATTATGTTTCATCGCTTGATTGATTTATGGCTCATCTGGGTCACGCGTTTTCCGCGCATAGTGCTTTGTTGCGTAGCCGCGCTCATAGTATTGGCGGCTCTCGGATTGCCGAAATTCAAACTGGATGCCTCCGCGGATTCGCTCACGTTGGAGAACGACCAGGATCTCAATTATTTCCGTGACATATCGAAAAACTACAGCAGTGGCGATTTTCTTATCGTTACTTTTACCCCTCACGAAGATTTATTCAGCGATGCATCTTTGTCATTATTGCGTCAGCTTCAGGACGAACTGGCGCAGATCGAAGGTGTGTCCAGCGTTAACAGCATCCTCAATGTGCCCTTGTTATTCAGCCCGAAGCAGTCGCTGCGCGAAGTAGCGAAGGATCCGCGCACATTGGAAACGCCCGGAGTGGATGGTGACTTGGCCAAGCGGGAATTTCTGGAAAGTCCTATTTATCGCGAAATGATTCTTGGATCTGATGGCCAGACGACAGCTTTGCAACTGAATATCGCCGTCGATCGTCGTTATATTGAACTCGTGCAGCACCGCGACGCTCTGCGAGCAAAGAAAAGTCAGGAGGGGCTTTCCGCAGAGGAAGAAGCTGAACTCGCTCGCGTCAGTCAGGAGTTTCTCGATTACCGCACCAATAGCGAAGCCCGCGCCCACGATCGCGTGGAGAAAGTGCGGGAAGTGGTCGCGCGTTATAAAGATGGAGCGCAGATATTTGTTGGCGGCGTCACCATGATCACCGCCGATATGATTTCGTTTATTCAAAAAGATCTGTTTATTTTTGGCGCTGCCACCGTGCTGTTTATCGTTCTGGTACTGGTGTTTATTTTCCGCTCCGTGCGATTCACGGTGATCCCTGTTGTGACCTGTCTCGCCGCTGTTTTCATCATGCTGGGATTATTGAGTTGGCTCGATTGGCGTTTGACGGTGATTTCCAGCAATTTCGTCGCGCTGCTACTGATTCTCTCCATGTCGATCATCGTGCATTTGGTGGTGCGCTATCGT
>JAEZGT010000400.1 GCA_023416875.1 Pseudomonadota bacterium | reverse complement strand
TCAGTGGTGTATGACGCAACGTTGATCTTGCTGTAGTCACGGGCGCTGTAATAAAGGCTAATACCGCGGTTGACGCCATCCGGAGTGAAATAGGGATCGACGTAGGAAAAATTGTAGAGCGTTTGATACTGGCTGTGGTTAACGGAAATACCTACCTGCTTACCGCTCCCTTGCCAATTGTTATGTTGCAGAGATGCTCCCAGCAGGAGCCCATACCCCTGGCTGTAGCCGATGCTGGCGTTAATTGAGGCTGATGGCTGCTCTTCAACGGTATATTCCACATCAACCAAGTCGGATGTGCCGGGTACGTCCTTTTTCTCAACATTCACTTCTTTGAAAAAGCCCAGGCGCTCGAGCCTGACTTTGCCCTGATCGATTTTGGCGTTGGAAGCCGAAGCACCTTCCATCTGCCGCATCTCCCGCCGCAGTACTTCATCTTGGGTTTTGGTATTACCGCGGAATTCAATTCTCCGTACATACACCCTCTGAGACGGGTTGATCAGAAAGGTAACATCCACGGTTTTATTTTCAGGATCCGGTTTCGGAATCCCTTTAACTTCGGCGTTGGTGTAGCCGGCGTTGCCGAGCAAAGTGGTCATGAACTCAGAAGTTGAGGTCATCAAACCTTGTGAAAAGGTTTCACCTTCACGCAATAACACCAAACGCCTGAAGCGCTCTTCAGGTACGATCAATTCGCCGGCAAGGTCAATATTTTTGACGGTATAAATATCACCCTCATGAATATTGAGGGTGATATGCACGGATTTCTGATCCGGACTAAGCGATACCTGCGAGGACACTACTCGAAAATCGAGATATCCGCGATCGAGATAATAGGATTCCAGCTTTTCGATATCGCCTTTTAATTTCTCCCGCGCGTAGCGATCATCACTGGTGATCCAGGACAGCCAGCCGGTGGTATCCAGTTCGAACAGTTCCAGTAATTCCTTATCACTGAACACTTCGTTACCGACGATATTGATGTGTTTGATGGCTGCAACTTTGCCTTCATCCACCTTCACTTCCACTTTTACCTGGTTGTGAGGCAAGTCGACGATATCGGCTGTCACCTCCGCAGAATAACGACCTTGCGCAACATATTGACGTTCCAGTTCGTTCAGAATGCCGTCCAGGGTACCGCGCAAAAAAATCTGACCTTCTGCGAGATCATTTTTTTTCATTGCATCCATCAAGGCTTCGGTTTTGATCGCTTTGTTACCTTCGATCGTAATTGAACTGATGGTCGGACGTTCTTTAACCCGGAAGATAACGACATTGCCATCCTGCAATACCTGAATATCGTCGAAAAAGCCTGTGGAAAAGAGCGAGCGCACAGCGGTGCGGATGGATTCGGTGTCGGCAAAATCGCCTGATGCAATCGGCAGCGCGGCAAAAACCGGACTTGCAGAAACCCGCTGAAGTCCTTCAACTCGGATGTCTTCGATGCGAAAACTGCTTGCATGAACTTGGCTGGATAAGCTGATAGCCAGGGCGATCAAACACGATTTCTTCTTGAATTTGGCAAGATGTTTCACAGACTAATGAATCTTCTGATTAGAAATTTATTGTTAAAGCGCGAGCCGCCGCCCTGGTACGACAGGCTTACAATCGTAATAAGTCGTTGTAAAAAGCCATCACCATTACACCCGCAAGGATCACCAGCCCAAGACTATAACCAAACATCTGGACTCGCTCCGAAAGCGGGCTACCCTTGATGGCTTCAGCGATGGAATAGAGAATGTGTCCGCCGTCCAAAACGGGGATTGGCAGCAGGTTCAGAACCCCCAGATAAACACTGAGAATCGCAAGAAATTCCACAAAATACACCAGACCTGCCCTGGCGTGATCGCCCGCCACTTTAGCAATGCCGATAGGACCGCTCAAGTTTTTCGTGGAAATTTCTCCCACCAGCAGTTTTTTCATCGAAACCAAAACAAACTTGGAGGTTTCCCCGGTGCGTCCCAGGCCGTACCAAATCGCCGTCAATGGGCCGTAACTTTCTCTGCGAATCAGCTCATCAGGCCAAGGGCCGTACCCAAGCGCGACGCCGATTTGCCCTGCTTGAGATCCGTCCTCGAGTGTTTTTAACACCGGTGTCACATTGATGTTCTGCAATTCGCCGTTACGCAGCACAGAGATATTTAAAGTTTTGCCGGCAGATTCGCGGATGTAACGGATCACCGCATCAACTCCCTGCACCGTCTCGCCATTCACTGCTTGCAGCACGTCCCCCGCGTGCAATCCCGCCGTGTGCGCAGGGGTTCCAGGCTGGGCCTCGCCAAATATCACAGGGCGTATATAAAAGTCGAAACCTAGACCGTCCGCAGGATCGGGATCGCGCAGGTCGCTCAACCAACTTTGCAGTGGGATGTCGAGGTCGTAAAAAAGATCGGAATCAGGATGGCTGACGCGTAATTCCAACGTGCCGGTTTCACCCAGCCGCAGGAAAAGCCGCTCCATAACCGCCTGGGAAGTCGGAGTCCGAACACCATCCACCGCAATAATTTCCTGGCCTGGCTCCAAACCTGCTCGCTGGGCCAAAGAACCTTTTTCCACAGCACCCACGACGGGAGCAACGCCGATGCTGCCCGAAAATATCAGCAGTGCGGAAAAAATGATTAACGCCAATAAAAAGTTGGCAAGCGGGCCAGCACTGAGAATAGCGATCCTTTGCCAAACGGTTTTGCTGTTATAGCTGAGATGGCGCTCCTCCGGCGCAACTTCTACCTCGCGCTCATCCAGCATCTTCACATAACCGCCAAGGGGAACTGGAGCCAGCCCAAACTCAGTGCCTTTGCGGTCGCGAAATGACCAGACCGGAGTGCCCAAGCCTATGCAGAAGCGCAGGACTTTGACACCACATAAGCGCGCGACGTAAAAATGACCGAACTCATGCACGCTGACCAAAATAAACAGCGCCACAAAAAATCCGAATAGAGTCTGGAGTAAATCCATAGGTGTCACCTGATCACTATCACAATGCGACTCGCCGGCTCACAGCCAGAGCGTCCACCGCCATTGTCCGGGCGCGTTGATCCGCGTGGATTACACAATCCAGATCGCGCGGCTCCCATACCTCCCATGTCTGCATGACGCTATCCACGGTTGCCGCAATCTGCGGAAAACGGATGCGCCCCGCAAGGAACTCTGCAACCGCTATTTCATTAGCCGCATTGAGTGCCACCGGAGCGGTTCCACCGCTGCGCATCGCGGCAATTGCAAGGTTTAGGCAGGGATAGCGTTCGAGGTCCGGCGCGCCGAAGCTCAGACTACCGAGCTGCAAAAAGTTCAGGCTGGCTACTTTATTTTTAATACGTTCCGGCCAGGCGAGACAGTTGGCAATCGGAGTTCGCATGTCCGGCTGCCCCATCTGGGCGAGCACTGAGCCGTCGAGAAACTCCACCATCGAATGGATGATACTCTGCGGATGCAAAACCACATCTATCTGTCCTGGATCAGCATCGAAAAGCCAGCAGGCTTCAATGAATTCCAGTCCTTTGTTCATCATGGTGGCCGAATCAACGGAGATTTTACGCCCCATACTCCAGTTGGGATGCGCACATGCCTGCTCCGGTGTAATCGCGCCAAAAGCACTCAAAGGCAGATCTCGGAACGGACCACCCGAACCGGTGAGAATAAGGCGTCGGACACCCGCTGCGGCCAAATTAATAAAAGGTTGGGGCAGGCACTGAAAAATCGCATTGTGCTCACTGACCACGGGCAGCAATTGCGCCTTGTGCTGAT
>JAEZGT010000364.1 GCA_023416875.1 Pseudomonadota bacterium | reverse complement strand
ATTAAATTCGAAATGGCGTCGTCGAGCTCGTCCTCGTCCATATCGAGCCCCTGAACCCGACGGATTTCCGCAGCGAAATCCTCTTTGGCTTCTTCAGATTCGCCACCCATCACCTGCTCCACCAAATCTTCACGCAGGTCTTCATCGGTCACCACGTCATTGAGCGCGGGGATTTCGTCTTCGGGTTCGGGATCGTCATCGGCTAAATCCTCCATGGGAGGCTCCGGCTCATCCTCCATCGCCATCTCATCCATGGACATGACATCAGCTGAAGGTGCTGGCGGCGCCACATCCACCAATGGAATATCGGCGCCAGCTAGCTCTGCTGCAGCATCGGGGCTGCCTTTGGTCCGTTTACGGAACAGCCAATAGCCTCCCGCGAGAATGGCGAGATTGCCCAAGCCCAAGGCCACATAAAGCAACCAGGTCGGTAGCCCACTCTCTTCTTTCAACTCTGGTTCCGCCGCCGGGATTTCCGGGGGTGGCGGTGGCGTCTCGGGTTCCGGTTCCGGTTCTGGTTCTGGTTCCGGCTCGCTCTCAGCAGCCGATGGAAACGTCATATCCGAGCTGTGCTGGTATGTGAAGGGCGTCAGCACGTAATCGAAGGGATGCTTGCGCGTGTCGGTCCCGGTTACCTGCACGGCCACCTGGTACTCGCCGGGCGCTTCGATAGGCACCGAGGTCTGCCACTGATCCGGTCTGACCATCTCCACCGGCCGCACCAAGCGTCGACGCTGAGGCGTGATAAGGGTGGCGACGATCTGGGTATGTGAAGGGTCGATCAGCTCACTATGAGAGCGCACAGTCAGGATATGGCGCATCACACCCTGTTCATCCGCAGCCAATTCCAGGTTGGCGCTGAAGGGTTCGCGCACGCTGAAGCGGTGCGCAAACTGGCGCACGAAGGTTTGGCCGTCAACGGTGAGCTGGAGGTCGTACACCCCCATCTTGTCGAGCGCGGGCAACTCTATGGTATAGAGGCCGGAGCCATTGGCTGCATCGCCGGGGAGTGTCGCCTCCCAATAACCTGGCGCCACGCTCTCTACCGTCTGGCCGAAAGACAGGCTCACCCGATTTTCCACCAGCTTTAGAAAGTTTGAATCGGAGATGGGTTTGCCATCGCCGTGGAGCACAAAACTGACGGTTTCGGTATCGCCGCGAAAGAGATTGCTCGGCAGATCCTTCACCCGCAACGCGAGATTGCTCACTACCGTAACGCGGCTCTCCGGCTCTATGGCCGCGATGATCTGCCACTCTCCTTCATAGGGTTTGCGCACGGTGATCAAGTCGTATTCGTCGGTGCGCTGCCAGCGCACATCATCGCGCTTGGTATCCGCTTGAATGGTTTCCTCATCTGGGCCAACCAAGCGGGTTTGCTCGGTCGGATTTTTGCGGAAGATCAGTGCGGTAAATTCGTTCACGCTGGAATCCACCAGGAAGCGGTTATCGAGCAGAGGCACCTTCTGGCTGGGTACCGCTAAATCGAAGGCCTGCAGAAAAATCTTCATCAGATCGTCAGCGGTTTTGGCCACCGCAAAAGTGCCGCCGGTGGTGATGGCGAGTTTTTCCATCAGATTCCGGTCCGCCTCTTCCGACAGGGCTACCGCGTGAACTTTGTAGCCCGCTTTTTTCAAGGCGGGAAATATCTGATCCACCACCCGGCGCCATTCAGCTTCGTTCTCTGCCAGTGATTTGGAAATATCCACCATGCCATCGGTGAGCAAAATAACGCTGGTGGCATATCCCGGATTGCCTCTCGCCATATCTTGCGCCGCTGTTTCCAGGGCGCCACCGATATTGGTGAACAGGCCGACCGAATTGATCTCCGCGGATTTGCGACTCGCAGCCTCGCGCCACGCGTTGTCTACGAGCTGATGGGGCACCAGCATGTTGACGTATTTGCCGAAAGTCCAAACCCCCGCTTTGCCGCCATCCGGCACGAGACGTACCAGCAAATCCACCGCCGGCTGGCGCAGATTATTAGGGTCGTTGCGCTTCATACTGCCAGACACGTCGATAACTAAGCGCACATCGGGTTTGAGCGGTACTTCCTGAGCGCTGACCGCGACAATAAAAATGAGCGATAGCAAAACGCCCACTGCGGTGGCGCAGCGGCGCAGCAATATCTGCGTGGGACCACCAGTAGATGAATGCATAGTGCTCCGCGTGTACGCCCGACAATGCCGCAATCGCGCTTGCGCATAAGCCGGGATTCAATGGCTTTGTTTAGTTATAGCAGTGACTCGGGAATTTGGTGCAAAAGACGCGGATTTAAAGGAGGGAATAATGACGTAAAAAGCGGTTTCGCGAGCGCCAAACCGCGAAACTGGGTGTTACGAAGCTTCTGTTTTTCTGCCTTTGAAAAATAGAATGGTCCACACCACCACACCGACGACAAAGGCCACCGCTAACGCCGAAAGCAAAGGTCCGCCGGCGCGCAAAAAATTATCTTCAAAAATGCCTTCGAAAGCGGCGATGATCCTCGCGGGTGCGAGATAGCTCATTTCCGCATCCGCATACCAGGGCACCAGAAGTGTCACTATTGCGAGCAATCGAATAAGTCCGCGCAAGCCAGCCCAAGGAATTTTTGCCGTAATCATCCAGCCGCAGAGAACCAGAATCAGCACGCCCGCAAGATAGGCCAGCCAACCGTACAAATATTCTTCTTGTGTGTACATATGCCGTTGTCCCGATCAGTAATGCGGTGGTCGCTCGTTGACTGGGGCTTCGCCGCGCTGCTCCAGTTGATAAAAAAGATCATTCAGCCGCTGATTGAGGACCTGCACCTGCTGGCGCAGCGTCTGCAGTTCCTGCGCTTGCAGCGCCATTTGTCCGCTCATGACCTGCAGCGCATCTTCCTGAAACAGAAGGCGGGATTGCAAATCCACAATCTCCTCCGCCATAGCAGCGGTTCCGCTATCAGTAGAGTTTGTCATTGTGCTTGTTGATTTCTTGCATGTAGGCTTCCGAGGGCGGTGGCAATTG
>JAEZGT010000074.1 GCA_023416875.1 Pseudomonadota bacterium | reverse complement strand
TTGCACAGTCAAGGTGTGGATCTCGAGGGCGATTTCGGCGGCACGTTTTTCTATGATGTCAACGCCGACGATCTGGCCCGCAGCCGCGTAGTCAACAACGGCAACAACGCCAAGCCGGATAATCGCCAGTTGGCGGTGTATATCGCGGATAGCTCAAAAATTACCGCCAGTGATTATGAAGTGTCGCTCACCCAAGGCGGTATTTATAAAATCACCCGCAGCAGCGATGGCGTGCAAGTGGCCAATGGCGTGTTGGATGGTCAATTGCCAGCCACCGTCAAATTTGACGGCTTGGAGCTGGAATTTCAAAGCGGATCTTTTCAAGCGGGCGACAAATTTACGTTGCAGCCGGTGCGCCGTGCCAGTAACGATTTTTCCGTTGCCCTTGAGTCGCCACGCGATATCGCCTTTGCGAGTCCTTTGGTGACAGATGCGGCGTTGGGCAATCGCGGCACTGGCACTATCAGTGCCGGTGAGCTCCTGTCGCGGCAAGATGTCAACGGCAATCCTTTGCCGCTGTTTGCCGAAGCGGGAAGCATGGCGCCGCCATTGATCGTGGTGTTTAACACACCCTATTCCTACGATATTTTGGACAATTCCGATCCCGGCAACCCGGTGCATTTAAATCCGCCCATACGCGATCAGCGCTACGTGCCGGGAATTGCACAAAATCTATTTCCACAAAATGCCGGTGGTACTCAGGTCTCTACCAACGGCGATATGATGGGATTGCCCGACGGGCGCTTTGCGGTAGCTCAAGCCGCGCTAAAAACCGGTGGTAATCCGCCTGATTTTGCTGTGACGGATTTCAGCGGCACTCCATTTTCATTTGATATTGCCGTAGCAGGAACACCCGGTGGTGCGCGCGACGTGGCCCGCACCATTACCATTGATGGTGCCAACATAACGGATAATCAAAGTCTGCTAACCCACATCAATGCGCAGCTCAGCAATACCGATGTGAGGGCTTATATCGCCGACGACGGTAGTTTAGCTTTTCGTTTAAATACTCCGGGTTACGGCAATATTTCATTGACGGGAATTAATGGCGGCGCGCTGGCCAATGATTTATTGGGTTTCGATGTCGAAAACGCCAACTTGACCACCGTAGGCAATGTGCACGGCACAGCCGGGTATGGCAATTTGACCAATGGTTACCCGGCCGAAATGGTCACCGTTACGCGACCGCCAACAACACCTGGCGGTAAGCCGGTGAGCGTCAACTTGTACACTCCGCAGAATGCTTCCGCCAAGGAGTTGGCGAGTATGCTGAGCAGCCAGCCGGGTGTGGAAGCCAATGCATTTAATTATGTGGAAATTTCGGATTTACAGCTCACCCGCAACACGCCATTGCAAATCAGTTTGAACGGCGAGAATTTGCTGGAATACAGTTTGGATACCACCACGGGTGAACCCATTCTCTCCGCGATGGTGCCGGACCCAGTAACAGATCCTGACGGCTTCTACGATTACGTGGCCGAGCGCATTAATAATAATCCATCGCTGAAAGCCAACGGGGTTTACGCCGTCGCCGGTGAAGATGCTCTGACCGGGGCGCGGGAATTACGCATCCACGGCACAGAAGGCGACGATTTCAAAATATCCCTCACCGCAGTGGAAGGCGAGAGCATCGATGTCAGCGATGGTGAGAACAGCCCGCTGACATTAGCAGGAGCGGGCAATAGTGTGGGCTCCCATATTGTGGTGGGCGGACGCTTGGATATCAGCCTTGGCGAGGGAGTTACGCTCGGCACGACCCCGGCAGACAGCATGATTTTTGGGAATACTCAGGCTGCGGATTTTGCACAGTCGACTTACCTGGGTATTCAAGCCAGCATCAGCGGTACTCCCCAAGCGGGCGACCGTTTTACGCTGGATTTCAATAGTGATGCGACTTTGGATAACCGCAACGCGCTGAAAATGATCGAGCTGCAGCAAACCAAAATCGGCGCGGAAGGGGTTAGCTTCAATCAGGCGTATGGCACCCTGGTCGAAAAAATCGGTATCGAGACCAGCGCAGCGAAAATCAATCGCAATGCGGCGGAACAAGTTTTGCAACAATCCGAAGAGCTCCGGAATTCCATCTCTGGAGTTAATTTAGATGAAGAAGCGGCAGATCTTATCCGCTTTGAGCAATTGTTTTCCGCCAACGCGCAAGTCATATCGGTCGCCCGGGATATTTTTGACCGGTTAATCAGCGCTTTCTGACGCGATTGGTTTAGAGGTTTGATGCAATGAGAATTTCATCGCTGCAGATGTTTAATGTTGCCCGCAATTCCATGGCCAACACCAACAAAGACATTATGCGCACGCAGGAGGAAATGTCCGCAGGCAAGCGGATATTAACTCCCGCTGACGATCCGGTGGCGTCCACTAAAATTCTGCAGTTGACAGATGAGCTGGCGAATATCGATCAGTATCTGAAAAACCTGGATGTTGCGGAAAATAATCTCAATCTAGAAGAATCCACTCTCAACAGCGTTGTGAATATCATGCACCGCATGGAGGAAATTGCGGTTGCCGCTGGTAACACGGCCTCATTGACGGACAAAGAATATAAAGCCTTTGCTGCCGAAGTCTCTGCACGCATGGATGAAATGGTTAATTTGCTGAATACGCGCAACGCCAACGGCGATTATATTTTTGGCGGTTACAAAAGTGGCTCCGAGCCCTTTGTTGGCGATTCCTTTAGCGGTTTTCAATATCGCGGCGATGATGGTCAGCAATACATCAAAGTGGCGAATAACACCAAAGTTGCCACCACCGACTCGGGTAAATCGCTTTTCCTCGATGTGCAGAGCGCGAATAAAACGTTTGAAACCTCTCCCAGCGCCAGTAACAAGGCCAATCCTCCGGCAAAAATCAACGTCGGCCAGGTGGTGAATCAACAAGCGTATGACGAGTTTTATCCAGAGGATATCGTCATTACCTTTAATGCCGATTCCGCGTTATCCCCTGTGGGGAAAAACTTTACCGCGACAGAGCGCTCTACCGGACGGGTGATTGTTGCCAATCAAGCCTACGTTCCGGGCAGTGACATTGTTTTGAAGGGCGTGAGCGTCAAAATTATTGGCAGCCCCGCGTCAGGTTCTCAGGCGGTACCTGCCACGCGATTGTTCGGTGCGGATGCGGCGCCGGCATTTCCTGTGGATTTTTCCGGAAGTAGTGAGAGTTTCAGTATTACCGTCGGCGGTCGCACCGAGAATTTCGTGCTGGATGGCAATATCACCAACGTTGCCGATCTGGCCGCGAATTTAAACAGTACAGCTAATGGCAATGCCACTCGCCTTGCACGTTTGGGCATTCAGGTAAATGCTCAAGGTTTTCAAATGCCTGCCGGCGTAAATATGACCATCGCCAATGGTTCACCCAATATCGATGCGGTTTTAGGGCTGAGCGTCACCAGCGGCAGCGTTTCCACCAATGGTGTCCAGGCGGTGGCAGGTGACCAGTTTTTTATCGAATCGTCAGAAAAACAAGGCATTCTCACCACCTTGGGACGCTTTAAGGAAGCGATGGATTCCTTCGAAGGTAGCGCCGAGGGAAAAACGGAATTGTCGGCGGTGATAGCCTCAACATTGAGCAATCTTGCCAACGGCCTTACAAGCGTTGTTAACGTGCAGACCAAAATTGGGGCGCGCATGAATACGGTTGAAAGCGCGCGCGATCTGCATTTGGATACCCAACTCGTCAATAAAAAAATCGTAAGCCAATTGCGCGATCTCGATTATGCGGAAGCCGCCACCCGTCTTTCACAACAATCCTTGATTCTGCAGGCTGCGCAACAATCATTTATTCGCGTCAGCCAGCTTAATCTCTTTGCTCGCCTCTAAGTTCTGATACAAGTCACCCAAAACCGGCTTAGGCCGGTTTTTTTATGCCTGCGGAATCGGCTGTGTCAAAAAATCAATAAATGCCCGCCACTTCCACGCGGCAGAGCGGCAATTTTTTGTCTTTCGCACTGCAATCTATTGCCGCTTTGGGCTGTTGCCGCTGCGGCATGCAGTTAAAACCCCGCAAAATTAGCTGAAAAGTGGGCTTTCCCAGCGGCGGCAGCGGCAAAAACATTACTGGCACACCCGTTGCAATATTGCTTTCAGTCAAGAGTTCAAGCGATTTAACAAATCGTTTGAGCTTGTAAAATTCCGACAGATCTTTGCGCAAATAAATGGCGCTGTAACCCGAGTGGCGAAAGACTGGTCCGGTTGTATTTAGGTAACAGGAGATAAGCTATGCCTCTGATTATTAATACCAACGTCTCGTCACTGAATGCGCAACGGCAGTTGGTGAATTCCGGTAAAGAGTTGTCAACCGCTATGGAGCGTTTGTCATCCGGTAAAAGAATTAACAATGCTGCTGATGACGCTGCAGGTTTGGCTATTTCCAATCGGATGACATCGCAAATCCGCGGCCTCAACCAAGCTGTGCGCAATGCCAATGACGGTATTTCGTTGATTCAAACAGCCGAAGGCGCGCTGGATGAGACCACCAATATTTTGCACCGTAAGCGCGAGCTGTCCATTCAGGCCGCCAACGGTATTTATTCCGATGCCGACCGCGCAACCCTGGACGCGGAAGTTCAGCAGCTGATTCAAGAGCTGGATCGCATCGCCAAAACCACCACATTTAACGGCCAGCCACTGCTCGATGGCAGTATGCGCAATGTGGATTTACAAGTGGGTTCTCAGGCTAATCAAACCGTCGGCCTTAATATTCAAGCGTTGGATGCGAAAACGCTCGGCATGGGATCTGTATCGGTGGATATGTGGGGCGCTGCAGTGTCAAGTGTTCTTACTGATGATACTGACGGCTTGGTCCTGAATGACACAGACATATTAATCAACGGCCAATCTATCGGAAAGTTTGACGGTACTAACGGAGATACCTTCAAAGACTTGCTCGACAACATTAATAAAAATGTCCGAGGCGTAGAAGCATCTGGCTATACCTCATTGCAGTCAGCCACTACGGGCGATGGTGTTTTGGAAAAGGGTAATAAGCTGCGCATTACTATTGAAGCAGCAGACGGTAGTGGCCAAACGATTTTTAATATTACCGACACCAAGAGCATGAAGGAGCTGGTTGAGAAAATAAATACTGTCACCGGCGGCATTATCAGTGCTGATACCGACAGTAATGGGCGATTGAATATTTCCAATAATACCGGCGCGACGATTAATGTCGTGGCGGTGGACGACGCGGACTCAACGTCCAGCGATAGTGCCGCTGAACTGGTGGCCCGTGCCACGGGTTTTGAAATATTCAATGCCTCTGGTGCCATAGGCGCGAGAAGTATTTCTGATTCTGCTCATGGTCAAATCATTCTGACTTCCACGCACGGTGACCCTATTACCGTCGCTCTCGGCTCGACCGGCGATATTGCCAAATTGCATCAACTTGGATTCCGTGAAAGTACAGATCCAGGCGTGGTAAAAGGGGTTGGTATTTCCGCAGCGGGTGCGCAGGTACCCTGGAATGTCGGCGATTTAACCATCAACGGCACTCTGATTGACAACACCGATACGAACAGCCTGCAAGGCAAGGTTAACGCGATTAATCGCCATAGCGCCGATACCGGAGTTGTGGCCAATGCCTTTTCCAGCGTATCGATTCGCAATATTGATATGTCCGCATGGGATAATGCCACCGCGTCATTAGTTATCAACGGTGCTGGAATTGATCTCGGGACACCTCCTTTGTCTGCGACGCCGACCATGTCGGAGCTGGTAGACGCCTTTAACGCAAAAACCGATGTCACTGGCGTAACCGCTTCTTTATTGGGGGATCGTGTTGTTCTGCAATCTGATCAAGGCGCTATTAACATTGGTCCCGCCGCAGCAAATGACATTTTCACCACCGCTTTTGACGCCACCGATTTTATTCATTACGTCGGCAGCGATGCCGACAATAATGGGGTTTCGGACGAAGTGGTAGTCACTATGACGGGTGGCGGTGGCGGCAGTGTAACCGTGCCTGCAGGCTTAAAACTCACCAGCACTACAGGCCAACCCATCAGCATTGAACTCGGTCCAAATGCTGATCCTGCAACGCTCGGTTTATTGGAAGCCAACTCCACTGCCGAAGGGCGCTTTGGTACCGCGATTGCCAGTGTAAGTATTGAAACCGCAGACAAAGCGCAGAAGGCAATAGGTGTGATTGACAATGCACTGGAAACCATCAACGCCATTCGCGCGGATTTGGGTGCCGCAAATAACCGGCTGGATTTCACCATCAATAATTTGATGTCAGTGGCCGAAAATACGGAAGCTGCGCGGTCACGCATTATGGATGCGGATTTTGCGGCGGAAACAGCGGCCCTCAGTCGCGCCCAGGTTCTGCAACAGGCATCCCAGGCGATGCTGGCTCAGGCCAACGCTGCTTCGCAGCAAGTGTTGCAGCTCCTCCAAGG
>JAEZGT010000333.1 GCA_023416875.1 Pseudomonadota bacterium | reverse complement strand
AGAGTTTGCGGATGAGCTGCAGAATTTCCGCGTGCGCACCTATGTCGATGCCGCGGGTGGGTTCATCGAGGATGAGAATCTGCGGGTTGGTCATCAGCCAACGGGCGAGAATTACTTTTTGCTGATTGCCACCGCTCAACTCGCCGATGGGTTTTTCCGGGTCGGAGCAGACAATTTTCAACCGCGCCGTCGCTTCTGCAACCAGCTTGTCCTGCTCGCTGCGGCGCAGCGGTCGCCACCAGCCGCGCTGGGCTTGGCGGGCAATGATCATGTTTTCGCGCACACTCAGCGGATGGACTATGCCGTCGGTTTTGCGATCCTCCGGGCAGAGGGCAAACCCCTGGGCAATGGCGTGTGCGGGGGATTTGGGTTTATAGGGCTGGCCGCCCAGGCGAATATCGCCCTGGGAGATGGAGTCCAGACCAAACAGCGCGGCGCAAACCTCGCTGCGCCCGGAGCCGAGCAGACCGGCGAGGCCGATGGCGTCGCCGCGCTGGGCGCTGAAACTGATATTGCGGATGCCGTTGCTGGAGCACAGTTCACGCAGTTGCAGCGCGGCGGTCTCAACGCTGTCGGACTGCGCCGGCTGCATGGTGGCTTCCATCGCCTGCAATTCTTTGCCAAGCATATGGGAAATCAGCGCTTCTCGCGGCAGCTCCGCCGTGACGAAGGTGCCGACTTTTTCACCGTTGCGCATCACCGTAAGGCGGTCGGTCAGATCGTACACCTGATCGAGAAAATGAGTGACCAGCATGATGGCAGTGCCCTGGTCGCGCAGGGTGCGCAGAATCTGGAACAGCAATTCCACTTCCCGCGCATCCAGACTCGCGGTGGGCTCGTCGAGAATGACCACCTTTGCCGAACATTCGACGGCGCGGGCGATGGCCACCAGCTGCTGCACGGCGATGGAGTAGGACGACAGCAGCTCATTCACATCGATGTCGAGATTGAACCGTCGCAGCAGTGCGGTGGCGTCGCGCTGGAGTTTTTTCCACTGGATACAGCCAAAACGGCGGGGCTCGCGACCGAGATATAGATTGTGCGCGACGCTCAGATTGGGCAACAGGTTGACTTCCTGATACACGGTGCTGATGCCGTGCTTCTGCGCATCCATGGGATTTTGCGGCTGGATGGCGGTGCCCGCGAGTTCAATGCGACCACCATCCGGCGCGTAAACGCCGGTGATGACTTTAATGAGCGTGGATTTGCCCGCACCATTTTCGCCGAGCAGTGCGTGGATCTCGCCGGCGCGCAGTTCCAGGTCGACCCCGTTGACTGCGACTACTCCTTTGAAACGCTTGCAGATACCCGTTAGTTGTAAAACAGCATGTTGCGCTGACATGGACGCGCTACTGTTTTCGCTTGGCGTATTCTTCGGCGGCCGTTGCCTGAGTGAATACCTCACCGTTGATGGTGATCAGCTTGGGAATGTCCGTTTTTCCTTGCAGATAGGCTTCGATGGCATCGAACGCAGGGCCGCCCATATGGGGACTCAGCTCGACGGTGGCGTTAGTGTCGCCGTCAGCCATGGCTTTGAAAATATCAGTAACCGCGTCCACGGAGACGATCAGGATATCGTCGCCTGGATCCAGGCCGGCTTCTTTAATCGCGAGAGCAGCGCCAATGGCCATCTCATCGTTGTGCGCCCACACGGCGCAGATGTTTTTGCCACCTTGTTCGGCTTTGATAAAGGCTTCCATCACTTCCTTGCCTTTGCTGCGGGTGAACTCGGCAGTTTGGGTGCGGATGATGCGGGCGTTTTCGTAATCGGCGATCACTTCTTTGAAGCCGGCCATGCGATCGATGGCAGCGGTAGCGCCGACCGTACCTTGCAACTCCACGATATTGCAGGTGCCGTTGGTGGCTTCCATCAACCAGCGTGCGGCTTTGCGGCCTTCTTCAACAAAGTCCGAGGCGACCCGCGCGAGATAGAGGGAGTCGTCATCCAGCGCCATATTGCGGTCGACGATTACTACGGGAATACCAGCGCGTTTGGCTTCTGTCAGCACTGGTTTCCAACCGGTTTCCACCACCGGCGCAACGACGATTGCGTCCACGCCCTGGGCGATAAAACTGCGGATGGCTTTGATTTGGTTTTCCTGCTTTTGCTGGGCATCGGAGAATTTCAGATCGATGCCGCGGCGCGCGGCTTCCGCTTTCACGGATTCGGAAAACGAAGTGCGCCAGCTGCTCTCCGAGCCGACCTGGGAAAAGCCGATTACCAATGCTTTGTTTTTGGTTTCGCCGGCGGATTGTTTTTCTGTCGATTCACCACAACCCAGCAGGGCGAGGGGCAGGAGCAGGCACAATAGAAATCTCATAGTCGGTCCCATGGTCGTTATTTTTTGGGTGCCGCATCCTATGGATGCGGCTGTAATCCGCGAGCTTACTGCAGTGACTCGGAGCTGCGCACACCATTGATCAAGCGGGGAATCCCCAAGGGATTCTCGTTGCGCAATGCCGGTGGCAAGAGTGCCTCGGGGTAATTCTGATAGCACACCGGACGCAGGAAGCGCAGGATGGCGTTGGTTCCAACCGAGGTAAAGCGGCGGTCGGACGTGGCGGGGAAGGGACCGCCGTGAACCATCGAGTGACATACCTCGACCCCCGTGGGGAAGCCGTTGACCACCACCCGGCCGGCGACCTCCGCCAATTGGTCGAGCAGTTCGCCGTATTCGGCCAGTTCGGCGGTGATGCACTGCACAGTCGCGGTGAGCTGACCGGGCAGGCGCCGCGCGACTTTCAACAGCTCGTCCCGGTCGCGGCATTTCACGATGACCGACGCGGGGCCGAAGGTTTCTTCCATCAGTTCGGGGTGTTCGAGGATTTCCCGCGCTGTGGTGGCGAACAAGGTCACCTGGGAGTAAAAGCCGTCTACATCG
>JAEZGT010000276.1 GCA_023416875.1 Pseudomonadota bacterium | reverse complement strand
TAATTGCGCAGGTGCGATAACTTTCATGGGTTAACTTCCGCTGGCGCCCACAATAATTTCATCGCGACCAAATGATCCATCCTCATTTTTCAGCGACACGGAAATAAACAAGGGTTTTGGTACATTGGCGATGGTCACATCACCGGTGGCTGTGGTGATGGTAGCGCTGACGGTTGCGCCACACCCGATCACTTCGGTTTTGACATCGCCGTCATCAATGCCGGGTATTTTTACGGATGGGGCTACGCTGCAGATATTGATACCGCCCGTGCCATTGTTCAGCAGCAGTGCGCGCATCTGGTTGACGGCGATTTCCTGGACCCGCATATCTTTTTGCGCTACGGACATTTTCGAGGTCACAAACACTACGCCCATGCCGATAATGGCCATCAATACCATGCCGATCAGAGATTCAATAAGAAAGTCCCCGCGCTGTTGGCGATCGGGTCTTTTGAAAACGACAAACTGATTCATAAAAGTAACTCGCATAAAGCCGAATCAATAAAGTACCAACGTGGTGGGTTCGCCACCGGCGGAGAGAGAAAACTGCGTCGATGTTGAACAGGCGCTGCAAGTTGCCCCGCCATTGGTGAGCAGCGCTTTATTGGTAAAGCACACACAGGAGAAATCGGCGCTGTTGGCCTGCACGGTAACGTTGGTGCTGAGCTGCGCACGCCAGAGCTGGGTGCCGGCGGGTGTGGTGCCACAGCTGGGTGGCACGCCGGCGGTGCCTTCGCGCACGGTGAGCAAATTGGTATCGGACAGGCAAATGACGGTAACCGGATCGTCACCTTTGGCGGCCATATAGTTGCGCAGTGCCGCTGCTTTGGCGCGACCTACTGCCTGCGTCATCTGCGCTTCCGCTTCCAAAAGGTTGGCGGCGCGGACCCAAAATCCCGTTAGCGGCGCAGCGACCAGAATAATCAGCGCGAAAATGGCGATAACAATCAGCACTTCGATTAACGTAAAACCGCGATTTTTCATAACCAGTCACCAGTGGCGCTGTATGAACAGCTTTGGATTTTTCGGTCGTTGGCTTTATTCAGGGAAATAACACAACCGCCGACACCCGAGGTGCCTTTGCCGGTGGCTATGACTTTGTAGTCCGATTTGGAGGCCACTGTAGAGTCCACTTTGAAATCGAAATCCTTGGAGGCCGGGGCCCAACTTTTATAGCGCTCCTGCAATTTAACTGTAGTGCTGAGATCAACAGTGTTCTCGGGATATTGCAGTTTGCGTTGATATTCGTTGGCGAAATTCAGACTCAATGCCACCAAATCTGCCTGTGCCGTTCTGATTTTGCCGCGATTGACGTAGTTGTTGTACGCGGGCAGAGCGATGCCCGCCAATATGGCGATCAGTGCCACCACTATCATCATTTCAATTAAGGTGAAGCCTTTTTGTGCCCGCATAAAAATCATGTACCCATTGAGATGTCACGCAGCCGATTTGGCGCATGTTTTTTCATGAAAAAAGTATTGACGTTGCTTTGGTGGCAAGCAACAGAGCCTCTTTTATAGGTTTTGGTTATGGATTTTCTGAAATTTCTCGAATTTGATTATCAACTCGGCTGTGAGCCTCGCCAAATCTAGCGTGGCGGGTCTTTGGGCAGCCTTTTTTATTTGTTGAATTAAAACTCAAAGGTAGGGAAAGAAAGAAAATTGCTAAATTGAGTTATAAGGTCGCTCGGATCAGTTATGAATTTCAAAATTTGATAAATAAATAATCTAAGAGTGAGTCCGAATATTGCCAGACGAGCGGATGGCTAAAGAGATAAGTGGAGAATAACCAGAAAAAAGGATTTTTTAGAGATATTTTGCAACTCGAATAAGCCGGGATGAGTGGTAATAAAGGAAGGATGAGCAACTCGTATTGGCCCCTCGACTGGTTACCGGATGGCACAGCGGTATCGTCTTTCCTTTGCTACTTAAAATGGCGCCAGTTGCGCCCTGTGCATGCTGGACTATGCTTGATCAGTGTTTGCCCCGCATCACCTGCGCTGTTTTGCCCACGCTGCTCCGGGCACTTACGGCAGATCATTCCTAAAGCTGTGGAGCTGTAAGCTTGTGGTGAGTCAAAACCCCTTTTCCAAGCCAATCCTGATTATTGATGACGTGAAGAGCGAGCGACGTGCCTTGGTCGAACAGCTGGGCAAGTACCGCGATGAATTCCCGTTGGTGGTTGAGGCGGAAAGTGTTGCCGATGCGCTCTTACGCATTCGCGAAGACGAGCCCATCTGCTGCTTGATTGGCTCCGGCGTCACCCGTAAAGAAGGTCTTGAGCTGTTGCAATTGATTCGTCAGGACTACCCGGCGGATATGCTCGCCGTGGTGGTGGTGGCCGATGCGGAATGCGAGGACATGGCGGTGGAGATGCTGCATCACGGCGCCCAGGACTGCCTGATCCGCCAGAACATTACCCCTGCGCGCTTATACGGCGCGATCTGGAATGCGGTGCGCGCCCGCGATTTGCATAAACAGGTTAAACATCTCGCCCATTACGACAATCTCACCGGATTATTGAATCGCAATCTGCTGATGAATCGCCTGGAGCAGGCACTCAAGCGTTGCGACCGGTACAAACAGCGCTGCGCGCTGGTGTATCTTGATCTGAACCAATTCAAACCGGTTAACGAAACCTACGGCCACACCGTTGGCGATGAGCTATTGCAAGCGGTGGCGGAGCGCATTCGCAATCACTGTCGCAACACCGACAGTCCGGCGCGTATTGGCAGCGACGAGTTTTTGGTGCTGTTGGAAAACGTCGATAAAAATACCGGTCGCAAAGTCGCCGACAAATTATTAAAAGCCTTGGAGGCGCCGTTTGAATTGAGCGGCAATGTGGTGCAGATCGGCGCGTCCATCGGTATTTCCACCTATCCCGACACCGCCAAAAATGCGGAAGAATTAATTAAACAGGCGGACCAGGCGTTGCGCCGGGCCAAGCAGGGTGGCGAGCGTCAGTTTGTGGCCTTTTCGGAACAGCATCGCCACCAGTGGAATCGGCAACATATTCTGGAAACCGAGCTGCCCCGCGCTATTGCCCGCGGCGAATTGTCTCTGGTTTATCAGCCGATTGTGACTGCAGATTCCTTTGAGCTGAAACGTTTGGAAGTGTTGAGCCGCTGGCCGCGCAGTGATTATGCGGTTAACGCGCTGGAATTGATGGAAATGATTGACCGCCTCAATTTGACGGAGCCCTTCCACGAATGGTTATTCAACACCGCGTTCTCGCAATTAAAACGCTGGCAGAGCGAGTCAATCAACCCGGATCTGTGTCTGAATATTCCGGCAAATTATTGTTATCACTCAGCGATTTCCGATTGTGTATTCAACGCTTTGCAGCGTCACTCCATAAATCCTCAAAAAGTGGAGCTGGAAATCACCGAATCCACTCTTATGCGCTTCCCCGATAAAAGTGTGCGCGTATTGCAGGGTTTGCATGACGCAGGGCTGCGCATCGCCATCGACGATTTTGGCACTGGCTACAGCTCCATGGCCTATCTCACGCGCTTTCCTTTGGACACGTTAAAAATTGATCGGAATTTCTTTTTGGCGGATGTAAACAAGGATCGCAATCGCAAAGTGATCGAGGCGATCACCGCACTGGGCCATAGCTTGGAACTCGAAATTATCGCCGAAGGTGTTGAGACGGACGTGCAATTACGTTTGGCGAAAGATGTGGGATGTGATTTGTTGCAAGGATACTACTTCGGTCGCCCGGAATTTCCGGGAGTTAAATGGACAGATTACGCCAGCCGCTTCGAACATATGACAGTGCCGCGTTAATCGCGGCACTTAATGTCCTCTTCTTATCTCCAGATCAACCCGTTATCCCCAGATTAACCAGCCGCATAAAAGTCCCACCAAGGCTCCCGCGATAAACAGCAGGCCACCAGAAGACTTATTCACTTCCGGCTGGCTTGGCCGCATTGGTGTGGTTGTCGCCGGCTTGGGCGCAACCTGGGTTTTTTCCAGAATCTTGCGAGTTTCCTCTGGACGTAGAAAAACGGTACTGGTGTTGACGGGCTCGTCGTCTATTTCAGGATGTGGGTCAGAATCCGGCAGCGCTTCTGCTGCCAATTTCGCCGTCAAGCTGAATTTGCCGATGCCGATGGTATCTCCGGGATTGACGAAGGATCCTTTGATACCTTTGCCATTTAAAAAGGTGCCGTTGCCGCTATCTAAATCAAGCAGCTGTACACGCTCACCGACACGCACGAGCTTAGCGTGGGTGCGGGAAACACCGGCGTTATCCAAAATCACATCGCAGTCAGAGCTGCGGCCAATCAAAATTTCGCCTTCTTTAAAGCTGTAGCGATGCAGCTCATTACCGTTAATCGACACAACCACTTGTATATACATAAACAGCGCTCCTGCGAGGCGGGATGCCCAAAAATAAACGCGGCATTATAGCGGCCGCGTTAATGCAGGAACCAGCGTTGCACCGCGTTTTTGCACAGCCGGCACCGTCCTTGGCGCGGTTATCCAATGTGTAAGCGCTTAGGGCAGATCAAACACTAATGCCCGCACCGGCTCTTCCTGGGCTTGCAGATGCAGCGCCGCGACTTCGTGCACATGGGCTCCATCCCCCGGCTGCAGCTCCTCGCCGTTGACCGCCAATACTCCATCCACCAAGTGAACGTAATAGTTGCGGTCGGGGCGTGCTGGCAAAATTGCTTCCGCCTGGGGTTGCAGCAGGAGCTGATACAGCCGCGCATCCTGGCGGATGGTCAGGCTCCCCTCTGCGCCATTTGGACTAGCGACTAGCGTTAAACCGGGCTGCGCGCCGAAGTGTTTTTGCTGATAACCGGGCGCGACGCCGTAGACATTCGGGTGAATCCAGATCTGCAGAAAATGCAGGGAATCACTTTTCGATGGGTTGAACTCGCTGTGGCGAATGCCGCTCCCTGCAGACATCAGCTGAAATTCTCCCGGCGGTAAGGTAGCCACATTGCCTTCGCTGTCGCGGTGGGCAATTTCGCCCTCCAACACATAACTGATGATTTCCATATCGCTGTGCCCATGGGTGGGAAAACCGCCGCCGGGGGCGACGCGATCATCGTTGATTACCCGCAGCGCCGAAACACCCATATGCCGCGGATCGTAATATTCGCCGAAGGAAAAGGTGTGGCGGCTGTCCAGCCAGCCGAAATTGGCTTTGCCGCGTTCATCTGCCTTTCTCACGTTAATCATAAGTCACCTCATTTGTTGTCATGCGCCAGCGCGGTCGCCAGAGTTTTGTCCACACTCAGATTACCTGCGCCGGAGATCATCAGGGCGACCGCTCCCGCCAGCAGTGCCAAGGCAAATTCGTAGCCGTTATTGCTCATGAACAGGCCGTTGCTCAAATGCACCGTGATGATGGCAACCGCCATAGTGAAGGCCAACACCAGCGCGTTGGCGCGGGTGAATAATCCGAGCAGCAGAAAAATACCCCCAAAAAATTCCGCCGACCCTGCCAGCGCCGCCATCAGCACTCCAGGTTCCAGGCCGATGGAGGCCATCCATTGGCCGGTGCCCTGCAGGCCGTAGCCGCCAAACCAGCCAAACAATTTCTGCGCACCATGCGCCATGAAAATAATGCCCAAGGGTAGACGCAAAGCCAGGCCTGCGTAGGTGTCTCGAGTGTGGGTCAATGTGTGTAGGTGGTGAGTAAACGCGCTCATGAAAATGCTCCTTTGTTATTGATCGGCCTGCGTTGGCAGGAGATAAGGACACTTTAGGCTTGCCTGGTGCGACAAAAAAGCGGAACATTTTGAACTGTTATTTCAAAAAATTTGAATACGAAAAGGACGTGCGTTTATGCACCAGGCGATCACCCTTGAAGCGCTGCGAGTTCTGGATTTTATCGACCGTAAGGGCAGTTTTCAGGCGGCGGCGGAGGCATTGTTCAAAGTGCCCTCCGCGCTCTCCTATACCGTTTCCAAGCTGGAATCGGATCTAGGAATCAATCTTTTTGATCGAAGCCGCCAGCGGGCGCAGTTGACCCCCGCCGGTCGGCTGCTACTGGAGCAGGGCCGTGAACTCCTGCTCGCGGCGGCAGCAGTGGAGGAGGCGGTAAAGCAGCTGGAATCCGGCTGGGAGACGCGCTTGCGCATTGCGCAGGACACCATCCTGCCGCGCGCACCCTTGCTGCGGTTGGTGCAGAGTTTTACCCAATTGGATTTGCGGGTTACGGTGGAAATCAGTGAAGAAGTGCTCGGCGGTACCTGGGACGCGCTGGTAGCTGGCCGTTGTGATCTCGCCCTCGGCGCCAGCGGCGATCCTCCGGGTGGCCAATTTGAATATCGGTCATTGGGCGAAGTGGACTTCGTTTTTGCGGTGGCGCCGGACCATCCGCTGCGCTGGCACCGAGGCCCGGTGGATGTCGCGGCGGTGCGGGCATTTCCCACCATTGTGATCGCCGATTCCTCGCTCACCGGGCCGGCGCGTTCGAGCGGCTTGTTAGAGAGTCGGCAGACCATTCGCGTTACCAGCGTGGACGCAAAAATCGAATGTCACCAGATGGGCATAGGCGTGGGATTTTTGCCGCGTCATTTGATACAGGAACAACTCGACGGTGGTTCTTTGGTGGTTTTGCCCTGCACGATTCCGAGACCGAGGGTGCCGCTGTATATGGCATGGCGAAGGGATCAGCGTGGCAGAGCCTTGGCATGGTTCATTAACGCCTGTAGCGACATCGCCTGGCTGGAAATATCTGCCACTGCGAGCGAGTAAAAATCAATGTTCTTTAGACAATGCTGCGGCTATGGCTTCGGCTAAAAAATCGTAGACCAGACGGATGCGGGAATTGCAGCGAATTTCGCGGTGGACGGTAAGCCAGGCCTGCAAGGGAGTGATAGGCAAATCGGGCAATAGACGTTGTAAATCGCTTTCGCTGCCGCCGACATAAGTGGCGGTAAAACCGATTCCCATACCGGCTTTCACCGCATGCAGCAGCGCCAAATGATCATCGCAGCGCAACTTGAAGGTATTTTTGTCCAGATCAATTCCGAGCATTTTGAAACCGAGAATAATGCTGTCGCAATTATCGAAACCGATCAGGTCGTGTTTAAGCAATTCTTCCAGATTCTGAGGTGCTGGCCGACGGCATAAATAATCGGCATGGGCGTAAATGCCGATAGGCACATTGCCAATGTGGCGTGCAATCAGAGAGTCTTCTTCCGGTCTGACCATGCGCAATGCAATGTCCGCTTCCCGTCTGAGGAGGTCCGACATTTGATTAGATGCGACAAGCTCTATGGCAATTCCCGGCTCCTGCTCGCGCAATTTTTTTAAGATCGGCGGCAATAAATAACAGGATGAAGTCTGGCTTGCGCTGATGCGAACCGTGCCGGAAATGGATTTATTTTTTGCCGTCAGTGCAAAGCCGATTGCGTTAGCGCTCGCTTGCATAACGCGCGCATGTTCTGCAATGCCGTGCGCAAGCTCTGTCGGCACCAATTGCCGGCCGGCGCGTTCAAATAATATGGCACCTAACTGCTGTTCCAATAAGGCCACATGTCGGCTGACAGTGGGTTGGCTGCTGCGCAGTTTACGTGCGGCGGCTTGCAAACTCCCCTCGTCCATTACAGCAACAAATGATCGCATCAATGTCCAGTCAAACGATGGGGGAATAAACGGCGTATTCATTTTTGAATGTGTGATATTCAGTTTTGCGCAATTGTGTCGCAATTCACATGTGCTTACAATCCGCGACAGCGCTTAAACAGTGAAACACGAAAAATATTTTTGTGTTTTGGTTTCGGTAAGTAAAAAAGCAGAGGAAGCAGATATGGACATATTCTCTTAACGCTATTCGGTCAAGGTGACTTTCTTCACCACTTCTCTTTCGAAATTGAAAATCTTTGCCCATAAAAAGGCAGGCATCGCTGCGCCCGAATAATGGGTTACTCAGCTCGTTTGCACTAGTCAATTGAAATCGTTTCCGATACTGCGAATTTTCCGACGGATTTTTTTACAGTCATCGCCGAGTGATCGGCTAATCAAAAAGGAGATAAAAATGATCGTACCACCCATCCTTCATTTAAGGCGCAAAGTTACCGCCGCCGTTGGTGCCATAGGTTTGGCGCTCGGCGCCCTGACCGTATCCGCGAGTTCTGAAGCGGCGTGTACCTACACCGTGACCAACGAATGGTCCAACGGATTTAATGCCGCAGTAAGAATAACCAATACCACAACCGCCGCGATCAACGGCTGGAGCGTTAATTGGCAATACAGCGGCAACAATCGCGCAACTTCCGCCTGGAGCGCAAATTTAAGCGGAAATAATCCCTACACCGCTGCCAATCTTTCCTGGAATGGTGTTATTCAGCCGAACCAGTATGTGGAATTCGGTGTGCAGGGAACGAAGCAAGCGGGCGCGGCGGAAATTCCCACAATTTCTGGGTCAGTTTGCGGAAATATCGAGCAAGCCCCGGCTGATAGCGTCTATATCCAAGTTGATAAAGCGGACGATCACATTTTCTTGTATGTAGATGGTGTGGAAAAAATGCGCTGGTCGGCTCCCAAGCCGGCCCAAACCAATGACGGTGCAGCACCAGCGCGCATTGGTGAAAAAATTAACATCACCCATCTGCTCGCTGCAGGCGAAAATGAAATCAGAATTGTCGCCGCTGCGGATAATTGGTATTCCCTCTTTGGCGGCTACGACGTTCGCCTTTGGCAAGGCGACAATCTGTTGCTGGATGCCGGTGAAGATTTTGATTTAGGTAATATTAACTTCGCCGGTACTTTATTCAGCGAAAGTGTCACGGTGCAGGTGGAAAATGCCGGCCCGCGCAGGACGCTGGCGCTGAATTCTGCCAATGGAGGTGAAGCCATCTATCTCAATAATGTGTTTACCGGCAAATATGTTCCGGCGACGTTTGAACTGGCGTCTGGTGAATATAGGGTTGGGCTTGGCGAATCCACTTCTGTCGCCGATTGGGCGAATAATACGGCGGTGTTCACTGGGCAATTCCGCGAACAGGATATTGTTATCAGCGGTGAAAATATTACTCTGGATGCAGAGCAACTGCCGGTTATCGATGCACCAAATGAGTGGAAAGTCGCGGTGGTGCCTTACACAGAAGTGCACTTCGGTTTAACCAATGCGCAAGCGAATGCTGGCATCGCCGCAGCGGCCAATGATATCGGCATCCTGACCAGCGACGACATAGAAGTTGCAGCAGCTGCAGTGCGGGCGACCAGTGATGAATGGTTGCTACCGCTCTCATACGGGCTGATGAAATGGAATGTGACCATTTTGCCGGCAGTGACTCAGCGGGTTTACCACACAGATTATTTCCGTTGGAGCACCGCGATGATCAATGCGGACCTGTCGCAATACGACATGGTGATCCATTTGATCGCGAATCGCACAACAAATGCCGATGGTAATGGTATTCGTGCGCAGGTCGTCAACAATATCAACGGTGTGGGTGAACGTCCCAATGTCTATATGCCACAAAGTTGGTTAAACGCCGAAGGCGGTTCAGTGGCTGAACGCCTGCAGAATGTGCAGCCATCTACGGGGATGCTGCACGAAGCACTGCATAATTATGATAATTACCGCTTGAACGACTACAACGGCGTTGAACAAGTACATGGCGCAGAGACTCATGGCTACAGCGTGCAAGATTGCGGATTTCCTTCCGAGTGGTTGTGCTGGTATCGCGGTTATATTCGCTCGCAAATCGGTGAAAACACATCGACTCTCAGCAAAATCCATGCGCCCAAAATAGCCGAGCAGAACGTGGCGACTTATATCGGAGTATTTAATCTAATGCGCGGTGGCCGCACAGCGGAGCAATTGTGGAGTTTCCGCAAACCCGCCATTCTCATTCGCAATGCCAATACTGAGAGTTGCTTGGATGTCGCCGGGGCCGATACTGCGGACAATGCGGATATTCTGCCGTATAGCTGCCACGGTGATGCCAATCAGCAATGG
>JAEZGT010000060.1 GCA_023416875.1 Pseudomonadota bacterium | reverse complement strand
AAGGCCAAATCTTTTTAGGGCGGGTCAGATTATGAAATCACGTTATATTCAATGGATCGCGGGGCTGTGCCTACTGGCTCATATCACGCCAGCATTTGCCGACAAAATTATCAGACCGACGGGCAACGACAATTGGTATTACGTGATCGGGGGCGGCAACAGTTTTCTGGGTTACCGCCAAAGTAACCGTACCCACGTTGATCTAGGTGTCGGTGCTGACTGGCGTATGTTTCGCGGGTGTCAATTTGACCCGCGAATCTCCGTGTCCGAGACATTTTCCGATATTGAAGAATCGCTATACGGAATTGCGGATAATCTGGTGGACTCTGCGCGCGGTATGGTGCTCTCGTTCGGCTTGTCGAAAATCCAGGAGCAATATCCGACTCTGTACGATTTCTTAATGAACGGCGTAAAGGACGCGCATCAGAAATATCTCTTTGCTCTGAAATCCTGCCGCGACTATCAGGCAGATTTAAACGCAAAACGCGATCCGGTTTCCGGCTGGATTGCCTATGGCAAATCCTCATCCTGGGCGGAGTCGGCACAGTCCGGAGCCAACCCCGTGAAGGTCGATAAGGAAGTGGACGAGAAGGCGGCCAATCGCGGTTTTGCCTGGATTGACGGTGTGTTGCGCGGCGGCCGCAATCAGCAGCCGGCACGCGTCGTTCAGGACACCACACGAAAGGGCTATCAGCATATCACCGCAGGCGGTGCCGCGCCCCCGGTGGCTCCGGGAGCAGCTGAGGGCAATGCCGATCTTGGGGCAGATCTCGATAATCCGGCGATGGTCTTCACCACCGCCGAGGACGCGCAGGTGTGGACCGTTTCGGTCGTCGGTGAGCGCGAAATATCCACCTGTACCGACTGCCAAAAGCTAAATACTAAGGTCGGTCAGGGCCTGCGCCTCAAACTCACCGAGGAGCAGAACCTGGCGGCACAACAGATGCGTGCGCTGCTGGCCCAGCCCTCCCCTTCCCTCGCCGACCTGGACCGCCTGAGCGTGCCGGGCATGGGCCTAGTATTGACTGACGCCATGATCCGTCGCCTGAAAAGCCTGCCAACGCATGAGGCCGATGTGTTCGCATCCAAGCTGGTGAGCGAGATCGCCATGATGCGCACCATGGAAAAGGCCCTCACCGCGCGGGACCTGATTGCCGTCGGCATGCAGGAGCCGAACGTGGCGGCCAACGCGCAGGCCATGGAGGAGCTGAATTTTGCGAAAGGCCGGCTCGATCAGGAAATGAATAACCTGTTATTTGAGACCGATGTGCGCAAGAAGGTCTTCAGTCAAACAGCGCTGACACTCAACAGCCTGAGCAACGAACACCAGCAGGTTGCTCCGCCAGTGGCGCCGCCGGCACAGGGGCAAATCAAAGCGGGGGCAATCCGCAATGACGACTGAGCGCCCGGCCTTTTGGCAACGCAACCTGAAATGGCTCGGCGTTATTTTGCTGGCTCTCTTCTGCGCCGTGGTGGCACTGGCGTTCGCCGCCTCGCCACGCCTATCGGCCGCGATTTATGAGGCCGGAAGGTTTCATCCGATGTTCATCGCGATCCGCCTGACGCTGTATGCGCTCCTGTTGTTGAACTGGAGCCGGATTGCGCTGGCAGTCAATTCGAAGGTATCCCCTGATGCCATTCATGCCACGAAGCGATCACTGATCGTTCTCATCGTAATCTTTGAATGCCTGACCGCCTTCCCCTATCTCTTCTCCCGGATCTGAACCATGCCTGTCGCCAGCATCATCGATCTCTACACATCCATGCTTGGCTGGTACATGTACGGCGCCATGTGGGATGTGATCACCGGTACCGGACTGATCATGGTGCCGTTTGTGGCGGCGATCCTGCAGACGATCCTAGAGGACTCAGAGCGGGAGAAAAAGGACACGAGACAGTTTGTCCGCAGCCTGGAATTTCGCATCTATTCGATGGTGGTGGTGATGGTGTTTGCCGCGCAGCCGTACGTCATTCTGTTCCCGGAAAACATGCGCTACACCCACCTGGCATGTCTGCCAGCGAACGAGGGCGAAAGCTCTATTCTGGAGCGGCGGGTCGAACGTATTGACTATGGCGACACCGGCACCACCGCGGACAACCACGCCAGCCGTTTCCAGGCATCTCTGAATGGCCGCGAAGTGCGCATCCCTCTTTGGTGGTACATCATCAGCCGGCTGTCGCACGCGTTTACGCTCTCGATGAAATTGGAGCTGCCCAGCAATCCAGACTTACGTACCCTAGTGGACGGGCTATCAGGCATCCGACTCCACGACGACCTGCTCCGGCGTGAAATGGCGCAGTTTCACAAGGACTGTTACCGACCGTCGCTGACCTTGTATTTGCGACAAAGCCAGGAACGCGATTTCACGCTGCCGCCATCGTTGCGGGACAATCCGGAACGCGAACTCTCCTGGATCGGCTCCCGGATTTTTCTGCAATTGGATGGCTACTATGACTTCTACCGAGCGAAGCAGCCCGTGACCGAATTCTTCTGGATTGAGTCCCGCGACGGGATGGTGGCTGACCAATATTACGCCGGTGATCGGGGGTTTCCCTACTGCAACGAATGGTGGGAGCCGGAGAATTCCAATATCAATGGTCTGCGCACGCGCCTGCTGGAATATTTTAAGTCCCAGGCGGAATGGCAGGACACCGTGCAGGGGTATGGTGGCTTTTTTAATTGGTGGGCGGACCTTTTTATGGGAACCGATTCGCAGCGAAGGCAGGACGATTACTTCCTGCAGATCGCCTTAACATCCGACGCCAATGCCACCTTCTCCGGGCGGTTCAACGCCAATCTCGATCAGGCAAGCGGTTTCTGGGGCAATACCGGGCAGGCCCTCGTAGCCAGTGCGGCCCGACTCGGTATTTTTCTGGGAAGCATTCCTCAGCGGACAGAGGCCAAAACCTACCGCACGGCCGCGCCGATTGTGCAGGCGCTGATCCTCATGCTTTTCATCATGTTCCTGCCGGCGCTGCTGACGATTGGCATGTTCGATATCGGCAAATTGATCACGTTGACGGTGGTGTGCTTTACGTTGATTTTCTGGGGTTATTTATTTGTGCTGTGTCATTACATCGAGAATTTTTTTCTGGAGTCCCTTCTGACCAGCGCCAATGACAGCAATTGGAATGAGCGGTTGATGGCAGCTATGTCCGACCAAACCAACGACACCCATGATGATGTCAAGTTGAGCATGTCGATTATCGAGTGGATTTCCCGGATTCTTTATGTAGCGCTACCGGTGATTTTTAGCTTTTTTCTAGGACTGGTCGGGCACCATATGGGTAATATTCTTGATCGAGCAATTGGAGGCTGGGCGCAAGGGCCTGCTCAAGCGGGCGCGGTGGCGACGAAGCAGGGTATGGGAATGGCGATTGGACAATTCAGAAAGTTGAAGAAGTAGCGGGGTTACACCCACCACTCATCTTTGTCGCGCTCATAGGAGTCATAACTAGAATTTGTAAGTGCCCCAGTGTGATTATCGATATAAGTCGGAAACATTGGATGGTCATTTGGATTGGTTGGGTTTCCGAAAACATCCACCTCCACAGGG
>JAEZGT010000267.1 GCA_023416875.1 Pseudomonadota bacterium | reverse complement strand
CCCGTCGCAGGCGATTCCCGACCGGGTGCGCTCGGCGCTGGACACCATGGCGGAAGGTCTGCTGGTGCTCGACGCGCGCCAAAATATTGTGTTGGCCAACCAGGCGTTTGCACGCATTCTCGGGCGCAACTCTGCGGATCTGGTGGGCGTCAATTGCCGACGCTTTGCCTGGTCCAATGTGGATGACTCACCCTTCGAAGCCAAAAAGTCACCCTGGGGCAGCGCCATCGAGCGCGGCAAACCGGTGACCAGCCGGCGCATACGCCTGCAATTGGAAAGCGGCGAGACCCGCACTTTCATGGTGAACTGCTCGCCGGTACTCGCCAACAATGGCAAAGCCGGCGGTGTGCTGGTGAGCTTTGACGATGTCACCGTACTCGAACAAAAGGAAATCGAGCTGCTGAAATCCAAGGAGGAGGCGGAAATCGCCAACCAGTCGAAAAGTATTTTCCTCGCCAATATGAGCCACGAAATCCGCACGCCGATGAACGCCATTATGGGGTTTACTGAAGTGCTGCAGCGCGGTTATGGCGACGGTGAAAATTATCGGCAATATCTCGACACCATCGCCAAAAACAGCCGCCATCTACTGGAGTTGATCAACGATATTCTCGATTTATCCAAGGTGGAATCCGGCCAGATCGAAGTCGAAAGGCTGCCCTGCGCCCTCCATGACATTATTCTCGATGTGGTGGAGACCCTCGGCATAGCGGCGCAAAACAAAGGTATAGAACTCATTTATAAACCCGTTAGCGAATTGCCGGCCACCGTGCAAACCGACCCTGGCCGGGTGCGCCAGATCATCACTAACTTGGTGGGCAACGCGATTAAATTCACCTCCAGCGGTAGCGTCACCGTCATCAGCCGCTATGCTAAAAGCAGCAAGGGCGGCGACGTATCCGTGGAAGTGATCGACACCGGCATCGGCATGACCGAAGCGCAGCAGCAGAAAATATTCGATCCGTTTGTGCAGGCGGACAGCTCCATTACGCGTCGCTTTGGCGGTACTGGCCTCGGTTTGACGATCAGTCGAAAATTCGCCATGGCATTGGGCGGTGATATTGCGGTAGCCAGCGAAGCCGGCAAGGGCAGCCGTTTTACCTTGACCATCGACGCCGGCGATTGCAGTGGCGTTGCGCTCTTGTCGCCGAAACAAATCCTCGCCGCGCGCAGTGAACAAGTGCAGGAACAGAGCGACTGGCAAATGCCCAAAGTCCATGTGCTGGTGGTGGATGACAGCGAGGAAAACCGCGATTTGATTCGCCTGGTATTGAACCATCAAGGCGTCACCGTCACGGTGGCGACCAACGGGGTGCAGGCGCTGCAGATTGTGCGCGACAACCAGTACCAGTTGATTTTGATGGACGTGCAGATGCCGGAAATGGATGGTTATACCGCCGTGGGCAAAATGCGCGAATTGGGTATTAAAACCCCGGTGGTGGCGCTGACCGCCCACGCCATGAAAGGCATTGAGCAGAAATGTATTCAAGCCGGCTTTGACGGCTATTTAGGGAAGCCGATCAAAATCGACGGTCTGCTGGAAAAAGTCGCCTCTTATATTGGCGGCAAACGGGTGGAACGAGCGGTATCGGCGATTCCGGTATTGCAGGACCGAGCGAAAAACAAAATGTCGCGCCTGTCGAGCAAGCGCGACGACAAAGCGCCGGTGGTTTCCATTCTGCAGAACAACGAAAAATATCGGCCCATTGTCAGCAAATTTGTACGCAAGCTGGCAGAGCAGCTGGAAGAAATTCGCACGCTGCATCACGCCGGTAATTATGAAGAGTTGGCGATTCTCGCTCATAAAATCAAAGGCTCGGCGGGAACCGTTGGATTTTACGCATTTACCGAACCATTTTTTAAATTGGAAACCGCAGCGCATCAACGCGATGACGAAAAAATCAATTACGCCATGTTGGATATTACCCAGTTGTTTGAACGCATTGATCCCTCTCTGGCACACGGGGACCAAAATCCATCGGTTGGACAGACGGGCTAATGGTGGCGAGCACTTAATCGTCGCCAGCGATTCAGGTAGGTTATGAACGATATACGCAAACAGGCAACACCTTTTTTCGATGCGGTCATCATGATGATTGATGATGAGCCGCTGGTAATGGATGTGTTGCAGACCACCCTCGAAGAACACGGCTATCGCTATTTCATCAAAATTGAAGATTCCACCAAAGCGGTGGAGGCAATTTATCGCGAGCGACCGGATGTGGTTCTGCTGGATCTGATCATGCCGGAGCGCGATGGCTTTTCCATTCTGGAAGAATTGCGCGCAAATCCGGACACTAAATTTTTGTCTGTCATCGTGCTCACCTCGTCCAACGATTCCAACACCAAATTAAAAGCGCTGGAACTCGGTGCTACGGATTTCCTCGCCAAACCGGTGGATCGCAGCGAATTGGTGTTGCGCCTTAGAAATACGCTGACGGTGAAGGCCTACCAGGATCAACTTGCCTATTACGACACACTCACGCAATTGCCCAACCGAAAATTATTTCTTGATCGTCTGGATTGGGCGATCAAATGCGCGATACGCGATGACAGCCAGGTCGCAGTGCTCAATATCGCCATTGATCGCTTTCAGCAGGTCAATGAATTATTGGGCACACAGGCGGGCGATGAGTTATTGGTGGAGGTTTCGCGCCGTCTGTTGAAAAGTCTGCGCGAAACCGACACGGTCAGTCGCGGTGGCCAGGAGGCGGCTTGGCGCAATATTGCGCGGCTGTCCGGCGATGAATTTTCGATCATGTTGACCGATTTAAAAAACGGTAATCAGATTGTCGCCATAGCCGAGCGGTTGCGTGCTGGTCTGCGTGAGCCATTCCATATCCGCCAGCGCGAAATTTATATCACCGTCAGTATTGGTATCGCGTTGTTCCCCAAAGACGCCGATACCACGGACACACTGATGAAGCATGCGGGTGCTGCCACTGCTTACGCCAAAGAAAAAGGCCGTGACTGTTATCAATTTTTCTCCGCCGAAATCAATGCCGCCGCAAAACAGCGCATGAATTTGGAGCACAGTTTGCGCCGGGTGCTTGAGCGCAATGAGCTGGATTTGTATTACCAGCCAAAAATCAGCGCGCTCACCGGTGATATTAAAGGCGCAGAAGCTCTGCTGCGCTGGCGCCATCCGCAGCGCGGTTTTATTCCGCCCTATGAATTTATTCCTGTGGCAGAAGCCTCCGGCATGATTACCCAGATTGGCGAATGGGTATTGCGCCGCGCCTGCGAGCAGAATGTGCAGTGGCAGCAAAAAGGTTTGACCGATCTGAGCATGTCGGTGAATGTCTCGGCGCAACAATTCCGCGACAACAAATTTCCGGCAATTGTGCAAAAAGTGTTGAGCGACACCGGCATGGATCCCGAGTTGCTGGTGCTGGAAATTACCGAGGGTGTATTGATGGGCGATCGCGATCGCATCGGCGATCTGCTGTTTAAAATCAAAACCATAGGGGCGCTCCTGTCCATCGATGATTTCGGCACCGGTTATTCCTCCCTGAGTTATCTGAAAGCGTTTCCCATTGACGAATTAAAAATTGATCGCTCGTTTATCGTCGACACCCCCGGTGACGGCGACAGTGCCGCCATAGTGCGCACCATTGTTGCTATGGCGCGCAGCCTGGATTTGCAGGTGGTGGCCGAAGGTGTGGAAGAAGAGGCGCAAGTGCAGTTTCTGCGCGAGCTCAGTTGCGATCAGATTCAGGGATATTACTTCGCCAAACCTATGCCAGCTGAAGAGTTTGAAACCTTCTGTCTTGAACGTATGGGGAAAAGCCTGCCCGGTCGCGTACAAGGTGCCTAAGCGGACCTTTTTTTCCTCAACTAAACTTATGCAACGCGCGATTTTTTTACGCCCATCCAAGGTTAGGTGATCGGCGTCTACACTATTCAGATTCCGGATGATGCCATGAGCAAAGCAAAACCCTCTCGTCTCTCTTCCTTTATCCGTCGGGGATTGTTGGCGGCTGTGCCTTTGGCTGCGGCGGGGTGCGGTGTGGATCATTCCGGCGGTAAAGAGATTTTTATCGAGGCAGTGCCCAACAGCACGGATCAATTTGCTACCGCTTTTTATAGCGACAAAAAGAGCGGCTCTTCGCAACCTATCCTGCTCAATTTCGATGATGATCCCTATTTGGTTACGCCGACGAGCAGTCTTTTGTACCGCGGCGAGTATATGGGTTATGTGCGTGATCAGGCGCATTTCAAGCCAGGCGCTCTGCTGGTTTCCAACCGCACTGCGTCCTGGCATGGGCCGCTGGTGGTGTTGCCGGCGATGGAAAATGGCCGCGCGTATAGCGCATCGGTATGGATCAAACTGATTGAGACCGACCTGCCGGCCCGGGTCAAATTGATGTGGACCCAGGTGGTTGGAGGCTATTTGAACGAACTCGCGTTAGTGGAAATGGATGTGGAGCCGCGCGTCTGGGTAAAACTGGAAGGTGAATTTATCGGTAATTCCCAGCCCCAAAGCACAATCAACGCGCTCAGCCTGGATGTTGATAAGGTCGATGTGAAATATATCGTCGATGAATTTATGGTGGCCTACGCGGAGCTATCGGCGCAATTG
>JAEZGT010000237.1 GCA_023416875.1 Pseudomonadota bacterium | reverse complement strand
GGTTCTGCCTGCGGGACTTCTGGCGGTTGCGGCGGAAGTCTTTCTGCCTTTATATCTTTCTTATCGGTTTTTGGGTTCGGCTGCCGATTTTCGTTGGGAGGTGGAGTCTCGACCAGGGTCGCCGGTTCATGAATCAGCTCCATCAACACGTCCAAGCTTAGGCCGGTACGCTGCGCGAGTTGGCCGAACATGAGTTCGCGGAACACGCCGCCAGGTAGTTTGTTCAATAGCGGCGCCGCCAGTTTGCTCATGCGGGCGCGTCCTTCCATGGTGCGGGTGTCGATATTTTCCGCGACCGCCATAAAGAAGAATTCTTCGAGGGGCAGGGCCAGATTCAACTGGTGGTTGAAGCGCTCGGGACCGATCTGGCGTACCAGGGAGTCTGGATCTTGCCCCTCTGGGAGAAATAAAAATTGAATCTTGCGCCCGTCGGTCATTGTTGGCAGGGCGTTTTCCAGGGCGCGTTTGGCGGCTTTGCGCCCGGCGTTGTCGCCATCGAAGCAAAAGATAATGGAGCTGGTGTGGCGGAAGGCGAGTTTAAGATGCTCCTCACCGCACGCGGTGCCCAGGGTGGCAACGGCATTACGAATGCCGAATTGCGCCAGGGCGATCACGTCCATATAGCCTTCCACCACCAGCAGACTTTCGGGGCGGCGCTGTTGTTGCAGCGCCTGATACAGTCCGTAAAGTTCACGGCCTTTGTGGAAGATCGGGGTTTCCGGCGAGTTGAGGTACTTCGGGCCGGTCCCGCGCTGTTTGCCATCTGGAGACTGCGGCTGTTTATCAGAGCTGAGAATGCGCCCGCCAAACCCGATAACGCGCCCGCGCAGGTCCAAAATCGGAAACATGATGCGGTCGCGGAAGCGGTCGTATAGGCGCCCGCTTTCTTCGTTGATTATCGCCATGCCGCTCTCGGCGAGCAGCTGGCGATCCTCTTCGTTGAGGCCGAGTTTGACCAGCAGATTGTCCCAGCCGGGAGGGGCATAGCCGAGGCCGAAGTCGCGGGCGATAACTCCCGTCAAACCGCGGTTTTTCAGATAGTTGACCGCTTCCCGGCGCTGCGGATGCTCCGCCAATTGCTGCTCATAATAAGTCCGCGCCCTCGCCAATATGCCGTAGAGGCTCTGCTGGCTTTTCTGAGGGGCGATAGTCGCCTCTTCCCGAGGCACGCTGAGGCCCACGCTGCCGGCGAGACTCTCTACTGCGTCGACAAAACCCAAGTGTTCGTACTCCATCACAAAGCCGAGGGCAGTGCCGGAGGCGCCGCAGCCAAAGCAATAGTAGAACTGCTTGTCGGGGCTGACGGTAAAGGAGGGGGTTTTTTCTTTGTGGAACGGGCAGCAAGCGCTGTAGTTTTTGCCGGTTTTGCGCAATTTGACGCGGCTATCCACCACTTCGACTATGTCAAGGCGGCTGAGCAGATCGTCAATAAAATACTGGGGTATGCGGCTCATGGATGAAATCTGGGAGTGGGCTCCGGCGCATCAAGCTTAAGGCAAAACGCTTGTGCCGGAGAGATGGATTTCACCGCGTGAGGGATGTTACTGCAGTTGCGCCTTCACCAGTTGGCTGACCAGGCCCATATCGGCGCGTCCCTGGACTTTCGGTATGATGGCGCCCATGAGTTTGCCCATGTCGGCAGGTCCGGTCGCGCCGAGGGCTGCGGCTGCTTCTTGTACCAACGCTCGAATTTCCGCTTCGCTAAGCTGCTGCGGCAGATATTCCTGAATCACGCTGATCTCGAACAGTTCCTGCTCTGCCAGCTCTGGGCGAGCATTTTCGCTGTACTGCTTGGCCGACTCGCGGCGCTGTTTGACCATTTTGTCGAGCACGGCCAACACGCGGGCGTCGTCGAGCTCAATGCGTTCGTCCACTTCAATGCGTTTGAATTCGGCGGTAATCAGCCTCAGGGTGGACAGACGCTCTTTCGCTTTCGCGCGCATGGCGTCTTTGACGGCTTCATTGATTACTTGTTGAATCGCGCTTGGCATGGGACAGCACTTCCAAAAATGGCAAACACACCAAAAGGACTTTGGTGGGTTATGCGAAATGCGGTTATTGCAGACTGGCCAGGGGTTTTAATGCGCCCCTGGTTGTCGAATCAATACATGCGTTGGAATTTGCGGTTCTCGCGTGACAGCTTCTTGGCGTGACGCTTAACGGCAGCAGCGGCTTTGCGCTTGCGGACTGAAGTGGGCTTTTCGTAAAACTCGCGACGACGGACTTCGGCCAGAACGCCGGCTTTTTCGCAGGAGCGCTTGAAACGGCGCAGGGCGACATCAAAGGGTTCGTTTTCTTTCAGTTTCACTGAAGGCATATATCTACCTGTTGGGTTTGGCTTTGGTTCGGCCATTTGGGCCAGACCGGACTTTGAGGGGCGTGGATTTTATACCTATCAGCTGCTCCTAGCAAGACCGTTGCTCTCTCGCGGCGATTCATCGGTGTAGTTGAGGCCTAAAAGATTTGGATGCCCGCCGGCGGGTGGGTAATATTGCGGGGTTTTGCCATCCGGGTCGCTTATCCGTGAGCCGAGATTGATATGAGAGCGTGTTATGCGGGTATTGGGTATAGAAACCTCCTGTGATGAAACTGGAGTTGCCATTTACGACACCGACCATGGCCTGCTGGCCCATCGGCTGTACAGCCAAGTTGCCCTGCACGCCGAATATGGCGGCGTGGTGCCGGAATTGGCTTCTCGCGATCATGTGCGCAAACTCCTGCCGTTGATCGAAGAGGTCATGCAAGCGGCGAATATCTCCCGCAAGCAAATTGATGCCGTGGCTTATACCGCTGGACCGGGATTGATCGGCGCCTTGCTGGTTGGTGCCTGTTTCGGCCGTAGTCTCGCGTACGCCTGGGACGTCCCCGCGATCGGCGTACACCACATGGAAGGCCACTTGCTCGCGCCGCTGCTGGAATCAGCTCCCCCCGATTTTCCGTTTGTCGCCTTGTTGGTCTCCGGTGGTCACACCCAGTTGGTGGACGTGGAGGGCATAGGGCGTTACAAGATGCTCGGCGAATCCGTCGACGATGCGGCCGGCGAGGCTTTTGATAAAACCGCAAAGATGCTCGATCTGGATTACCCGGGCGGCCCGCTGGTGGCCAAGCTGGCCGAACGCGGCACCCCTGGACGTTTTGAATTTCCGCGGCCCATGACGGATCGGCCCGGGCTTAATTTCAGCTTCAGCGGCCTGAAAACTTTCACCTTGAATACCATTACGCAGCACGCGGGACCGGACGGCCTGCCGGACGACCAGACCTGTGCCGATATCGCTTGGGCGTTTCAGGAGGCTGTGGTGGATACTCTGGTGATCAAGTGTCGCCGCGCGCTAGAGCAGACCGGCAAACGCACTTTGGTTATTGCCGGCGGCGTGTCAGCCAACCGCCGCTTGCGGGAAAAGCTTTCAGCCGGCCTGGAGAAAATTCGCGGCCAGGTATTTTACGCCCGCAATGAGTTTTGCACTGACAACGGCGCCATGATCGCTTTCGCCGGCGCCCAGCGTCTGCTGGCCGGTCAGCAGGAATCGCTGGAGGTCAGTGTATTTCCACGCTGGAATATGGAAAGCCTTTCACCCATCTCTCCCTGACTTCGCCGCTGCGGGACCTGCTCATGGATATAGTATTTATTAACGACCTGCGTATCGACACCATCATCGGAATATACGACTGGGAGCGCCAAGTTCGCCAAACGGTGAGTTTCGATTTGGAAATGGCGCACGATATTCGCAAAGCTGCGGCGACTGACGATATTCAATACGCGCTGAATTACAAAGCCGTGAGCAAGCGTTTGATTACCCTGGTGGAAAGCGCGCAATTTTTATTGATCGAAACGCTGGCGGAGGAAGCGGCTCGCGTGATCATGACGGAATTCAATGTACCCTGGCTGCGTTTGACCTTATATAAACCGGGCGCCTTGCGCGGTGCCCAGAACGTGGGTGTGAAAATTGAAAGGGGCAGTCTGGCATGAAGGTGTTTTTGGGGCTTGGTAGTAATCAAAAGCCTGAATTTCATATCGCTCGTGCATTAGATGCGCTGTATGTGCAGTTTGGCGAAATGCACATCTCGCCTGTATATGAAAGCGCCGCCGTGGGTTTTGATGGGGCCAATTTCCTGAACTTGGTTGTGGAGATTGAAACTGTGTTGCCAGTGAGGGATTTATTGCAAGCTCTGCGCACCATTGAAAATGACAACGGTCGCGATCGCTCGGCGCCGCGTTTTAGCGGCAGAACCCTGGATATCGATATTCTGCTTTATGGCGATGCCGTGGGTGAAGTGGACGGAGTGACCCTGCCGCGGCCGGAAATTCTGACTAACGCGTTTGTCCTGCGACCGCTTGCCGATATCGCGCCAGATTTACGTCATCCGCAGAATAATCAAACCTTAGGCGATTTATGGCGGGATTACGATAAAACCCGCCAGAGTTTGTGGCGGGTTGAATTTACTTGGACACCGCTCGTTGCGGAGAAATAAATCGCACTATTGTTGCAATGACCGACCGCCATCTACCGCGATAATCTGCCCGGTGATATAGGGCGAATCCTCAATTAAAAATGTCACTGTATCCGCAATCGCGTGAGCTCCACCGAGAGTGCCGAGCGGAATCTGCTCCAACTTATCACGATTGACGACTTCCTCTCCTGCAGCATTTTCTGGCCACAAAATTGCTCCCGGCGCTACGCCATTGACGCGCACAAGCGGCGCCATTTCCAGGGCGAGGCTTTTGGTGAGCATGGCATTTCCTGCCTTGGCGACTGAATAAAAGGTGTGGCGCGGCATCGGACGCACTGCAAATATATCGCCGATATTAATGATGCAGCCTCGCTGCTGACTTAATTCTGTAAAAAGCGCCTGGCTGAGGA
>JAEZGT010000233.1 GCA_023416875.1 Pseudomonadota bacterium | reverse complement strand
GTTGGAGGCAACGCCGAAAGCGTCGGAGTAGGCACCCGCCTTTCTCATAAAGCCCGGGTTGCTCAGCTGCTGGCCGTTGCCGCGCTCAAACGCAACGTCCATCACCACTACAGAGCTGCCCGCCATGGCGCCAGCCCAGAAGCGCGCCGCGCCGCCGATGAATTTGACCTGTTTAACCAACGGCTTGATCACCAGGGTTTTGTCGTTGAGTTTCAGGGATTTCAGCTGTTCGGGGGTCGCGACCTCAACGTTGTCCAGGATCGCGTTGACACGGCCAACCAGCACTTCGTCGATCTTGTTGACGGCTTTAATGTTGGCTTCGTGGCTGGCGTATGCGGGCGCTATAGCTGCACGCACCAGGACGACACGATTAAATTCGCCCAAGCGGGTTTTGGACGGGGTCACTGGAGAGGGGGATTCGGTCACCTGGGTGGCGCAACCGAACAACATCAGAGTAAAAACGACCAGGGAGGCCTTGAGGCCAGAGAAAAGCGTCATGGAAATATCCTTTTGATTTCGTGGTTATGGACCATCCAGCCCGGCGGGACCAGGCTTTGGCCGCGCCACGATAATCAAAACCGCAGGCGATGTGCAAATTGCAGCAGGTCAGCGATTCAGTTCTGCCAGCCGCTCCGGCGTGCCCACATCGCACCAAGTGCCAGCGAACAATTCACCGCTGAGCTGTTGATCGCGGATAGCCCAACTGAAGACTTCGCGCAGGGGGAATTGGCGGCGCGCTTGAGGATAGCCGCGGATCAGACTGGGGGAAAGCAGGCTGATGCCGCTGAAGGTGAAGCTGGTCGCGCCATCCAACTCGCCTATGTTGCCGGCATCGTCCAATGAGAAATCGCCGGTTAATTTATGCTCTGGGTTGGGCACCAGCACCAGATGGCCAAGATTGCGCAAGCTGTGGCTGAGCAGCTTGGCAAACGGATAATCCGTCCAGACGTCGCCGTTGATGAGAAGAAACGGCGCATCACCCAGCAGCGGCAGCGCGTGATGCAGAGCGCCGGCGGTTTCCAGCGGTTCGGGCTCGACGGAATATTGGATATGCACACCGTGGGTACGCCCGTCGCCGAGGGCAGCGCGGATCTGCTCCCCCAGGTAGGCGACATTGATGACCAGCTCGCGCACTCCCGCCTCCGCCAACCGGCGGATATGGTGCTCGATCAAACTGACGCCGCAGACCTGCAGCAGGGGCTTGGGTGTACTCAGAGTGAGCGGGCGCATGCGCCGGCCTTCGCCCGCCGCCAGAATCATCGCCTTCACGTTGCAGCTCTCCACCAGGCTTGCTGCTCGATGCGCGGCAACAACTGCGCTTCGAACCAGGCGACAAATTTCTCGCCTTCTTCGTAACGCCGCGCTACCTCCAGGGTGTAGCGGATGACCAAGGGCAGATCATTGAGGTAGCCGTGTTTATTGTCGCGCAGGGACAGGCGAGCAAAAATCCCCAGCACCTTGATGTGACGCTGCAACCCCATCCAGTCGAACCAGCGCAAAAAGCGCTCTTCGCTCACCATCGGCAGAACGCCGGATTGCATGGCGATATCCGCGTAGCACAGAGCCCAGCGCTTCACCCTCGCTTCCGGCCAGCGGATGTAGCAGTCGCGCAACAGGGAGACAAGATCGTAGGTAATCGGTCCCGCCACCGCGTCCTGAAAGTCGATCACCCCAGGTGGGCCGCCATTGCGGTACACCAGATTGCGCGAGTGATAGTCCCGGTGCACAAATACCGTGGGCTGCTCCAGAGCGGAGTTCTCCAGTTGGGTAAACCAGCGGTTGAGCATCTCCTGTTCGCTTGCGTCCATTTCATAGCCTAGAAGTCGGAGGACGAACCACTCCATAAACAGGTTCATTTCCTGGCGCAGGCGGGCGCGGTCGTAAGGCGGCAATTCCAACCCGTCGATGGGGCACTGCTGCATATGGAGCAGGCAGTGCATCGCCTCAGCGTACAAACCTTCCACACTCTCCTCGTTCAGCTGGGACAGCAGCAGCTCCTCGCCGAGGTCTTCGATCAAAAAAAAGCCGCGCTCGAGATCCACCGCCGCAACCGCCGGCGTCAACACGCCGTGGTGGCGCAGGTGGCGGGTCAACTTGAGGAAGACCTCGTTGGGCTCGGTCGCTGGTGGCGACAGCACCGCCAACAGCGGCGGTTCACTAGCGAGGCGGAAATAACGGCGGAAACCGGCGTCGCCGGGAAGCGCTTGCCACTCAGGAGCGGCGGCACCTGGGCCGGAAAATTCAGAGCGGAGCATAAAATCGTTGAGTGAGAGGTGGGGCCACTGGGCATTCACCCACTGGCGCAATTCATCACTGGTGTTGGGCATGGGATTCCCCGGCTGGATAAATGCGAGGGCGTAGGATGATACAGGGCCAGGGAGCATAGCAAGGGACGCGACTCAACCCTGCCCAGGCATGACTTTGCCTGCCGCCAGCGGGGCTTTGCGGCGGTAGTAATCCCGCAGCGGCGCCATTACAATCGCCTCCTTTCTTCGAAACCGCGATTCCGGACCTCACCTTGGCAATCAGACTCCCGTCTAAAAAATCCTTGCTGGCCAGTCGGTTGGGTTCCGCTTTGGGCTTGCTGGGTGTGCTTGCGGGAAGCGCCAACGGCTGGGCGGATGCCACTGCGGAACAAGCGCGCTACGACTGGGTGCCGGCGCAGGATCTCTCCCCCGAGCAACAGGAGCAGCGCTCTTACGCTTGCCGCGGTTTATATGTGGATCCCATGGCCGGCAATAACGACGGCGATCCGGCGTATGCGGACATCCACCTGGAAGCCGACAATACCCAAATGGCTGCGGATAAGATCCTGTTGTCCGGCGATGTAACGATTCGCCAGGGCAGCCGCCTGATCCAGGCGCAATCCATGTCCTATGACAAAACCACAGACCAGGCGAGCCTGGGCGGTGGCGTGGAAATTCGCCAGCCGGGAATGTTGGTGCGTGGCGAAGGCGCCGAAGTGGATATGGCCGGCCAGGGCGCCCATTTCAGCGGAGGTGAATTCCTCCTCCATGAACAGCATATGCGCGGCAGTGCGAAAAGAATCGAGCACCGCCCCGACGGCGTTGTGGTCCTCAGCGGTGGCAAAATCACCAGTTGTGAGCCCGGGCGGGAATCCTGGTTGATCAAAGGCAAGCGCCTCACCGTCAACCCTAATACCCAACAGGGCAGCGGTCGGGGTGTGGTGGTGGAGCTGGCGGGTATACCGGTGCTCTACGCACCCTACATCACTTTTCCCGTTGGCGATCAGCGCCAGTCCGGCCTACTGGTGCCATCGCTCAGCACCAGTGAAGGCGGTATCGACATCACGATTCCCTGGTACTGGAACATAGCGCCCAATATGGACGCCACCCTGGCGCCGCGTTTCGCCGAAGGCCACGGGGCGATGCTGGAAACCGAATGGCGCTATCTCAACCGCTATTCCATGAATACCCTTAATTTTGCCGGCCTTTACAACGATAAAGGCGGCGGCGACCCGGACGTTGATCGGCTGATTGCCGAGGGCGAGAGTGAAGATCTGCTGCGTCCGTATAAAGGTGAAAACCGCTGGCTGATCAATATGGCCCACCAGGGCGGTCGCAACACCCGTTTGTACACTGAGGTGGATTACGCCAAGGTCAGCGACGTCGATTATTTTCGCGACCTGCAGCCGGAGAGCTTCACCACCGCCAACAACACCTTTTTGAACCAGATCGCCACCGTCGGCTACCACCTGGACAACTGGAACATCAGCGCCCGCCTGCAGTCCTTCCAAAACCTGCTCCTGGACGTTCCCCCCGCCTACCGGCAATTGCCGCGCATCCAGGCGAACGGGCGCTATTACTGGGGCAGTGTCGGCTTAAGACTGAATAATGAATGGGTGAAGTTCACCAACCAGGACAGCTCTTTTATCACCGGTCAGCGGGCTTTTACCGACTACTCCTTGGACTGGAACCAGCAATGGCTGTGGGGGTTTGTGCGCCCGACCCTGGGTTTCCAGTCCATCATGTATGACCTGGACCGAGAGCAGCTCCTACCGACCGCTGATCCCGATCCCACCTTGAGCGCGCCCTACTTCAGTCTCGACACCGGCTTGGTATTTGAACGCGAAGGCGGCCGGCAGACCCTGGAGCCGAGGCTCTTCTATTTATATCGGGACCACACGGACCACAGCGACCTCTACTCGGTTACGCCAGGGGATATCGATACCTCTCAGGACGTGAATTTTGACACCACCCTACTGACCTTCAGCTACGATCAGCTGTTTCGCGACCGCCGCTTCGCCGGCGGCGATCGCCTGGGGGATGCGGACCACTTAGCCGTTGGCATCACCTCGCGCTGGTTGAGCAATGATCTCAGTACCACCCTCGCGTCTTTCAGCGTGGGACAAGTGATTTATTTCCGCGACCGGGAAGTCTCCCTCACCCACAATGACCGCGCCCAGACCATCGAAGAATCCGATCTGGCGACGCAGATATCGGCGCGGGTATCCGACTCAGTGAAGCTGCGCAGTGACTTTCTCTATAACCCCGAGAGCAATCAGCTCATGCGCGCCACCACGGGGCTGGAGTACAGCGACGAATCACGCCGGCGCCTGCGCGTGGATTACCGTTATGTGCGGGAGGATGAAATCGAGCGCTCCAACCTGGCGGTGGACCAGCTGGATACGGCCTTTGCTCTACCTTTTGGCGAGCAGTGGCAGGTGGTCGGCCGGTTGTTCTACGACCTGGATCAGAAGCGGGAACTCGACGCGTTCATCGGCTTCGAATACGACGATTGTTGCTACCGTCTGCGCGTGCTCGCGCGGCGCTGGCTGGATAGCAAATTGGCCATCGCATTGGACAATGATGACCGGCGCTTTTATGACGACGGCATCTTTCTGGAAATTGACCTCAAAGGCCTGGCCAGTTCCGGCAACCGTGTACAAAAACTTTTGACTGAAACCATTCCCGGCTTCCGCGACTGAAGCCGCTCAAGCAGAACTCCGCATTTATGAAAAACGCACTATCGACCCTGTTTCTTGCCGCCAGCCTCGCTTTTGCCGCTACCCCTGGCCACGCCAACCCCAAGCCGCTGGACAAGGTGATCGCCGTGGTCGACAAAACCGTGATCATGCAGTCCGAGTTGGATGAGCGCCTGTCCCAGGTGGTGCAGAACGCCCGCGCCAACAACCACGCACTGCCGGCGATGGACGTGCTGCGCAAGCAGGTAATGGATCATCTGATCAGCGAGCATCTGCAGCTCCAAACTGCGCAGCGGGTGGGTTACCGGGTCAGCGATGAGCAGGTCAACCAGTCCATCGAGCAGATCCGCCGGGCCAATCAGCTCACTCCGGCCCAGTTTGCCGCGCAGCTCGAACACGACGGCATGACCATGGACATATTGCGCGAGCGCCTGCGCCGGGACATTACCATCCAGCAGATCCAGCAGGGCATGGTGCAGCAGCGCATCTACATTTCGCCGCTGGAAATCGACAATTTCCTCAAGTCCGCCGACGCCAAGTTCTGGATCTCCCCGGAATATCACCTCGGTCATATTTTGGTGAGTCTGTCCCAATCCGCCAGCGCGGAAGAAGTGGAAGCCGCCCGCCAGAAAGCCGAGGAAATGGTGAAAAAAATCCGCGCCGGACGTACGTTTGCTGAAGTGGCCATCGCCGAATCCGATGGGCCTACTGCGTTAAACGGTGGCGATTTGGGCTGGCGCAAAACCAGTGACTTGCCCAGTCTGTTCGTCGACCTATTGCCGGAACTTGAAAAAGGCCAAGTGTCCGAGCCCGCGCGCAGCCCGGCCGGCTTTCACATTCTGACCGTTTACGACAAGCGCGGCGGCGAGCAGCAGACCGAACTGCAGTCCAAAGTGCGCCACATTCTGGTGAAACCTTCGGCGATCCTGAGCGACGAGGAAGCCAAGGCCAAGCTGGAAAAACTGCGTCAGCGCGTGATCAACGGTGAAGATTTTGGCGCCCTTGCCAAAGAGCACTCCGAGGACATCGGCTCGATGCTCGCCGGTGGCGATCTCGGCTGGAGCCGGCCGGGCATGTTCGTCGCCGAATTTGAAGCTGTCATGACCAAGATGAAAGAAGGCGAGATCAGCGAGCCCTTCCGCAGCCAGTTCGGCTGGCACATTCTGCAGGTGCAGGAGCGCCGCCAAGAGGACATCACCGACGACGTGCTGCGCGATAAGGCCGCGCGGATCCTCACCAGCCGCCGCTTTGAAGACGAACTGCAGATCTGGCTGCGGGAAATGCGCGATGAGGCCTATGTCGACATCAAGCTCGACACTCAACCCGCGTCATGAGCGGCGCTCCTCCCCGAATTGCACTGACCCCAGGTGAACCGGCCGGTATAGGACCGGAGCTGGTGGTGCGTCTGGCTCAACAGCCGCTCGGCGAGCTGGAACTGGTCGCCGTGGCCGACCCAGAGTTGCTACGGCAGATCGCCCGGCAGCTTCAACAGCCTTTGCAGATCAGCGTGTTTAACGAGGATCTGCCACAGCCATCTGGCAGCGGTCGATTAAGTGTCGCGCCAGTGGCACTGCGCCATCCCGCCGCGCCCGGGCGGCTCGACAGCCACAATGCTGCTTACGTGCTCGAGACCTTGGCCAAAGCGGCCGATCTGTGCCTGGACAAAACCTGCGACGCGCTGGTTACCGGCCCTGTGCATAAAGGGGTGATCAACGACGCTGGCGTCGCCTTTTCCGGCCATACCGAATTTTTTGCCGAGCGCAGCGGCTGCGATCAGGTGGTGATGATGTTGGCCTGTGAAGGTCTGCGGGTGGCTCTGGCCACTACCCATCTGCCCCTGCGCGATGTCGCCGACGCCATTACGCCAGCGAGCCTGCGCCGCACCATTGAAATTCTGCACAACGATTTGGTAAGCCAGTTCGGCATCGCGGAGCCGCGTATTCTGATCTGCGGTCTCAACCCCCACGCCGGCGAAGGCGGCCATTTGGGCCGGGAGGAGCTGGAAGTAATCAATCCGGTGATCAACCAACTGCGCCAGGACCACGGCTGGCACCTGAGCGACGCGCTGCCTGCCGACACACTGTTCACACCGCGCCATCTGGATCATGCCGACGCGGTGCTGGCGATGTATCACGACCAGGGCCTGCCCGTGTTGAAGTACAAAGGCTTTGGCGCGGCAGTGAATATCACCCTCGGCCTGCCCTTTATCCGCACCTCGGTGGACCACGGCACAGCGCTCGACTTGGCGGGCACCGGTCGCGCCGATCTCGGCAGTTTACAAACCGCACTCGCCACCGCCCGGCAAATGGTCGGCAGCCGCCGCTAGGTTTTTTCAATGTCATACGAACATCAGGCCCGCAAACGCTTCGGCCAGAACTTTTTGGTCGACGCCAACATCATTCAGCGCATCGTGCGCGCCATCAGTCCCCGCAACGGCGATTATCTGGTGGAAATCGGCCCCGGCCAGGGGGCCATTACCGGCGAGCTGCTGCGCTCCTGCCCGAACCTGCAGGTGGTGGAGCTGGATCGCGATCTGATCCCGCTGCTGCGGGACAAGTTCTCGGCCTATCCAGGCCTCACCATTCACGAAGCCGATGCGCTCAAATTCGATTTCGGCCAGCTCGCCCCGGCCGGCGCGGGGCTGCGGGTGGTGGGCAACCTGCCCTACAACATTTCCACCCCGCTGCTGTTTCATTTGCTGAGCTATCGCGGGCTGATCCGCGATATGCACTTTATGTTGCAGAAGGAAGTGGTGGAGCGCCTCGCCGCGGAGCCCGGCGGCAAGGACTATGGGCGCCTCAGCATCATGTGCCAGTACTACTGCAGCGTGGAGTTTCTCTTTGAAGTGGGGCCGGGTTGCTTCCGCCCGGCGCCGAAGGTGGATTCCGCCATAGTGCGGCTCACTCCCCACACAGCCCTGCCCTATACCGCCGAGGACACCAAATTGCTCGACACCCTGGTGAAGACCGCCTTTCAGCAGCGTCGCAAAACCCTGCGCAATGCTCTAAAGCAGTGTCTGCCGGAGGGTGATTTCTGGGAACAGGTGAACATAGACCCGCAGCAGCGTCCGGAAAACCTCAGCGTGCGGGATTACGTCACTTTGGCAAACCATTTACAATCCTTGCGCTCCAGCGGAGCCACTGCCCTATGAACCACCCCATCGACATCGTGGTGAAGACGCAATACCTCGCCGAACAATCCGTCCCGGCGGATGATCGCTTTGTGTTCAG
>JAEZGT010000195.1 GCA_023416875.1 Pseudomonadota bacterium | reverse complement strand
CAATTGCTCGGCGGCGCGTCGAAACGCATGGCGATGCGCACAGCCACCGGCCCCGGAGCAACACCCTCCGGCACATCAAATGTGGTGAGTACAGCGCTGTTGCTGCGGGTGCTGACGATTTTTTCGTTTTCCTCAAACTGGCCATTGCGGTTGAAGTCCGCCCAGGCACCCCAGTACTCCGCAAACGCCCCGCTGCGAAAACCCGGTCTGAGCAATAAGGTATTGGGCTGGTCGCGCTGCAGAGACACGTTCACCGTGCCGTGCTGGCGATAGCCCTGATTATCGCCACTGGGAATTTCCGTGCCGTTGATGGAGAAACTGTCGATCCATTCGAAATGAGTGCTCTGCCCTTGTGACACGCAATAATTCGGCAGCGCCGCCGACTCGCCGAATGCCACAAACACGCCCCCCTGCCCCGCGCTAAAGTTCGCCTTGATCTGCAGCTCGAAATCCACCAACCACACCTGCCCGAAGCGACTGGAAATCAGCAGGCCGTGTTGTGGGTGAATGTCGATATCGAAGAGGCTGCCGCCGAGCCGGAGGCTGTTCAACAAACTGCCGGCGGCATCGTAGTGATAGAGACTGCCGTCCCAGCTGGCCATAAAAATCTCGCCGTCCGCTGTGGCGGCGACCGCGCGGGAGGAGGAGGAATGGCCGAGATCCAGACTGGCGAGCAGGGTCATGTTCTGCGGCTCTATCACGTCCAGATCGCCATAGGTGTTGCGCAGGGCATAGAGCTTGCCGTCGAGCCCGGCGGTCACGTCAATATACTCGAACTGCGACAGAAACCGCGCCGGCGCCACGGCATCGCCTAGATGGAAGCGCACTATACCTTTGGCCGCCCCTCCCTGGGCGGTATTGCCATCCGTGACGTAAATGAAGTCGCCGAGCAGTGCGATGCCGCCGTAGGACTCGTTATTGGGCGTGCTCCACCCGGCAACCGTTTGCGAGCTCCACATACCGTCCTGGTAGTGGCTCAATTCCGGTTGGAAGGTGCCGTTGAATACCCAGGTGCCGTACAGCGGGTGTTGCACCAGGTCGCGGGCTTGCTCCTGCGCCGCATTGGCGGGAATGGCGTCGCTGCCGAGCAATTCTCCCTGCAAACTGAAGCGCCGCAACTGATCGCCCGTAGACACCAGAATCTCCGGTGTTCCGGGTGCCAGAGTGCGGAACCACAGATCCGCCGCATAAGGAATTCCCTGCTGGTAATAACCGCCGTCGTTGTAGGCATCGCCGGTGGAGTGGGCGACGCTGACGCCGTCTCCCACCGGATCCACCACCAACTCCATAACGTAAGTCGAACCTACGGTCACCTGCTGGGGTACCGTAAAGAGGAAGGTGATCTCCGCCGGATTGCCGCCGCTCAGGTTGCAACCGGGATCGGCGATAAAGTTGAAACAATCCTCCAGGTACCGCTCCTCCGATACCGCCACCACCTCGCCGTCCATGGCATCCCGGCGGAGCTGTATTTTCAACCAGTTACCCATGCCAGCGCCACCGGCGTCCGTCAGCTTCAAGGTCACTCCCAGAAGGTATTCCTGTCGCGGCACAAAACTCTGTCCCACCGGAGCAAAAGCCTGCACATTGAAACTATTTGTCGCATGCAGTTGCGCCTGATCGATTTGATAAGCACCGGCGGTAAATGGCAGCAATAAAAATAAAAATCCCAACAACCAATAAAAATATTCACTTCGCATAAAAATCTCCTAGTCGATCACACAGCCACCGGCAAAGATTCCGTTGCGGAAGCTTTGCCTTGCTGCAATACCTGACTCCACAGCATTTCAAACAGCTCGACATAAAATTGCGGTGAGGTGTGCATGGGATGCACCGGACTGCCGCAGTTTTTGCCGAATAAAAGCCCTTTTTTTGTCAACACTCGCATGGTGCGCAATTGCCCCGGGCGGCTCAGACTCGGGCGCTGCAAAAGCACCACATATCCCTGTTTCATCAAAATATGATTTGCCTCCAGCGCACTCATAGGTAACCGGTGCAGCTTCAGCAAAACGCTTAAAGGTTTGGTACTGAGAGTGCCGAGATAGGATTTGGCTACTGGTTGCATAAACATAGGCTCCAAAGTCAGAATAAAGTCCAACAGTGGCGGACCTGCCGCCGCGCATCCGTTAAAGGATGCGTTAAATAAAGGCCCCGAGGGCTTGATGGCTATTGTGGTCGGCGGCTGTCTCAAATCCCGAGACAGTGAAAAAATAAGACGGCTTTTAGGGCCAGCGGCGGAGTTTGGTGATGGACGGTTTCGACCGGATTTACGACCTGCATAAGATTCTCAGCAAGCGCAGCACACCCATTCCTTTGGCGGATATTTTGAGCCAGATGGAGTGCTCACGCGCCACCTTCAATCGCGTCAAACGCCATATGACAGACTTTCTCGGCGCACCCATCGCCTACAACCGGGAGCTCGGCGGTTATTACTATGAAATCAAGGGCGATGGGGAAAGTCAGGGCGACGGGCACTATGAATTGCCGGGCATTTGGCTCAATCAGGAGGAGTTGCACGCGCTGGTGCTGATTCACGGCCTGCTGGCGGATATAGGCTCAGGATTGCTGCGTAACCAACTGGCGCCGGTGAAACGCCGCTTCGAAGAGTTACTCGCTCAGCGCGCCATAGATCCCTGCGCACTGGCGGATAAAGTGCGCATGGTCGGCGCGACTTATCGACCGGTGCAGCACGATCAATTTGTGAAAATCGCTAACGCGCTATTCAGTGAACAATCACTGCATATTGAATATGCCTCACGCGTCGACGATTCCATTACCCAGCGGGATATTTCGCCCCAACGCTTGGTGCACTATCGCGGCAATTGGTATTTGGACAGCTGGTGCCATATGCGCAAAGGCTTGCGCACTTTCGCGCTGGAATGCATCAACCACTGCAGCCCAGGTACCGCTAAATTCAAAAAAATCTCCAGCGCAGAACTCGATGCGCATTTTCAGCCGACCTACGGCATTTTTTCCGCCGAACACAAAGCCGAGGCAACCCTGCTGTTCGCGCCCGCCATTGCGCGACGGGTAAAAGACGAGGAGTGGCACCCGCAACAGATTTTGCAATTGCGCGATGACGGCAGTCTGGAAATGCGCCTGCCCTTCAATCCGCAGACACCGCAGGAATTAATCAAGGATATTTTGAGCTACGGCGATGAAGTGGAAGTGCTGGCGCCCGAACAACTTCGACAGCAAATCGCCGCCAAGCTGCGCCGCGCTTGCGACCGCTACGAATAAGTGCTTTATTGCGGGATTGCCTATTTTGCTGAGCAGGAGGTGTCCCATTAACGCCCTCTTAAAAAAACACCTTGCAGCGCAGATCTTATTTGCAGTCGCAATAACAGGCGCGATAAGCGGATGCCGCACGCAATATTCGACGGAAAATCCTCCGCAAAATACCAGCTACTATCACCCCGCTGAAGAACTCGGGCCGCTGTTCCACGATGTGCAGATGGCGAGAGTTTTTCCCGATGGCAAGACCTTCGTGGATATGCCGGCTAAATCCTCACCGGATACGATTGCCAAGCGCTATGCGGAAAATAAATCTGCCGCCGATTTTGATTTGAAAGCCTTTGTCCTGCAGAATTTTTCGCAACCAGAAGCGCTGCCGGAAAATAATTTTCCCCAACCCACTGATGATATGGTCGCGCATTTAGATGCGCTGTGGCCAACATTGATCCGTCCCGCAGATAAGCCCGCGAACAATTACTCTACCTTGATTCCCCTTCCCCATCCGTATGTGGTTCCCGGCGGACGCTTTCGCGAAATTTATTATTGGGACAGTTATTTCACCATGCAGGGATTGCTCCACGGCGAAGAAGCCAAAATGGCGCGGGCGATGGTGGAGAATTTTGCCTGGCTGATCGATCACGCCGGACACATTCCCAACGGCAACCGCAGTTATTATTTAAGCCGCTCACAACCACCGTTTTTCGCCGCCATGGTGACTCTGCTGCGCGAACACAATCTAGCCAAAGCCGGAGATTTTTTACCGCAACTGGAAAAGGAATACGCATTTTGGATGGCGGGAGCTGATGCGCTTAGCAGCGGCCAAAATCGGCGTGTAGTTAAAATGGCCGATGGTGCTGTATTGAACCGTTACTACGACGATTTGGCTACACCGCGACCGGAAAGTTATCGAGAGGATATGCACACTGCAAACCTCGCCGCCACACAGAACAAACCGCAGGTTTTCCGCCATCTGCGCGCGGCGGCGGAAAGCGGCTGGGATTTTAGCAGCCGCTGGCTGACACCCTACGGTGAATTACCCTCGATTCACACCACTGATATTATTCCCGTCGATCTGAATTGCCTTCTGTATCACTTGGAACTGGAAATCAGCGCGCAGCATCAGCAGTTGGGCAATGCGTCTAAAGCCAAGCAATTTCAAACACTGGCGCAACAACGCAAAAACGCCATTCAGAAATGGTTATGGGATGAGAGCCTGAGTGTGTACGGCGATTATTCCCTGCGCACGCAGCAGATGACGGGAATTGCCTCACTCGCCACGGTTTATCCGCTGTATTTTTCCATCGCGACAGAGAGTCAGGCAAAACGCATCGCCCACATTCTGCAACGCGATTTTCTTAAAGACGGCGGGCTTGTTACCACGCTGCAGGCCACTGGCGAGCAGTGGGATTACCCCAATGGCTGGGCGCCGTTGCAATGGTTGGCGGTAATCGGCTTGCGCAGCTACGGACACGATGATCTCGCCGCGACCATCGCACAGCGCTGGCTTGCGCTGAATCAGAAAGTGTTCACCAGTACTGGGCGCATGATGGAAAAATACAATGTTGTGGATATCACCGCGCCCGCGGGCGGCGGCGAATATCCCACGCAGGATGGTTTCGGTTGGACCAACGGCGTGGCTCTGGCCCTCCATCGTCTATATCTGCAGCCAAAAAATTAAATTGGCCGGAGCACTTCCGGCCAATTTAATTTACGCATGGCAGACGGATTCACCTTCACGCCGCCAGGGATCTTAGCGTCATAACAATACTCCATTATCTTTCGTGAAAAATTCACAAAACCCACGTTATTAATTCACATCATCAGAACCCTCATAAAAGTACATTGGCCCTGCCCGTAGGAACACGGGTTAAACCACTAACTACTTTTTATCCTGGAGGGATAACTCATGAAATTTTTGAAACTTTCTTTGGCAACGTCTTTTATGGTTGCAGCCAATTTGGCAAGTGCGGCAGTTCTTCATGATTTGCCTTTTAAAGGTGAAGATTTTTCAGACGCACAAAAGCTGTTCACCAAGGACCACGCGGAGACACAAACCCAAAAATACGGATATGACATAGGAGCACGTCGTTTTGACTCAAGCAGAGGCGTCTGGACAAGTCTGTTGGGATCTTTAACGGATTACGAAGCAAATCCAACCAACAACAAATACATTATTTATAAGAAGCCTGTTTACGCGATGCGAGATGGCAAAATCATCGCCTGCTGGAGAAACGCACCGGAAAACCCTCGGCCCAAAATTTCTACGGATACCGATACAGGCAAGCAATGGCTGCATCCTAAATATAAAGAAGGATTGATCCCTGGCGGCGGTAATATGTTAATCGTAGAGCATAACGATGGAACACGCATGCTATACGCTCACATGACTCCCGGCAGCATCAGCAGCACCCTCTGCCCCAAATCGGCAACCACCTATTCGCGCAAACCCGATACCGCAAAAGGTGAGGACGCGATGGACGAGGAATTTACCGGGCTGACGCCGGGGCAGCAGGTAACAGTAACCAAAGGACAATTATTAGGGCTTGTCGGTAACAGCGGCAGCTCAACCGGTCCGCACCTGCATATCCATTTGACAAAAAATAATTACGCGGAAGAAATCTATTTTAGAAAAGGAATTTCTTCACCTGTTGATAACAGCTTGCCGAATGGCACATGGACAAGTTTTGCAGGAGGTAAAATCCCCAGCGGGCAGAGATTGTTATGGGCGCCTCGAACCCTTTCATCAACCTATGTGCGTCACGCGTTTGCAGAGCCGGGGTTTAAAGGACTGTTCGCCCATTTAACAGACTCCGGCTTTAAACCATCCTGGTTGGACGCCTACAAAGTTGGCAATGCCACCTACTACAACATGGTATGGAAACCTGCGGATGTGCAATGGCGGGCGGTATACGGCTTAAGCTCAAGCGCTTACAACACCGCGTTTGCCAAAGCCATAAACGATGGTTTCGCACCCGTCCATGTCGATTCTCATCAGGTAGGATCTGGCGCGGCTTATACGGCGATATTCGAAAAACGCAGCGGCAGCTTCCTCGCCAGACACAATCTCACTGAGGCGCAGCACAGCCAGGTGTTTGAAGAAGCCAAGCAGAAAAATCTTCGCCCCAAAGCGGCTTCGGTAATCTCTGTGGATGGTCAGCGTCGATATACCGTGCTGTATCGCTCGGACAATATTGGTGGTTACGTATTGCAAACCAAAATTCCGTCTGCCGATTATCAAAGCTTCTTTGACGCACAAAAAGCCGCTGGCAGAAAGCCTTTGTATTTGAATTCGTACTACCACGACGGGCAAGTCTATTTCACCGGCATTTTCTCCACAGTGCCCAGCAGCCCAATGGCTGCAAGTCACAATATCACTGGCGCAACATTCCAGACATTGTTTGATGACTATAAAAAGTCGGGTTACCTTCCATCGATTGTTGCTGGCATAGACGGGTATCCATCGCACCGATTTGCGGCTGTGTGGAGGAAGTGAGATTAGGGTGATATTTTAAAGGGGCCTTTGGCCCCTTTTTTTATTCTCTTTGAAATAATAAATCTAAGTGTTCTCCAACCACCCCTGTGCCACCGCATATTCAACCTTCTGCGCAACCCATTCATAAATTTCGGGGAATTCTGTGGCAATAAATGCGTGCGCGCGCAGCACCTGGGATTTTTTTACGTGATTTTCTTTCCAGGCTCGGCCTTCGCTGGAGGCATTTAATAAAAACGGTAGCAGGCGGTCCACCACTTTGACCAGTTTGGTTTCAACACTGCTGCCGGTTTCCTGTTCTTCCCAATATTCCAGCAAATCGTCGATGCCGTTGCCCGCATGACTTTGTAGGCGCGTCACACAGGCGCGCTCGGCTTTATTGGCATCCGCGCGCTCTGCGGCGTAGAGAAAAGTATCGCCCGCATCAATTTCGCCGAGATCGTGCACCAAGGCGAGCTTGAGCAATTTGCCCTCATCCACTGCGATATTAAAACTGCGCGCGATGCTCCAGCAGGCCATCGCCAGATGCCAGGAATGCTCGGCGGAATTTTCCAGGCGCACACCGCCGGCGACGTAGCTGCGGCGGTTGACCAGCTTTAACTTATCCAGCTCGCGCAGATAATCACAGATCGTATTGATGTCGGACAAAATTTAAATCCTGTAGCTAAGGTCGTTTGAATTTCTTGCGCGCGCTGGCCACTTTGGCGCGGATGACACAATCCTCCACGTGGTCGTTGAGCAAACCCATTGCCTGCATAAACGCGTAAACCGTGGTGGGCCCGACAAATTTCCAGCCCATTTTTTTCAGATCTTTGGACAGAGCAACAGATTCCGGCGAGGTCGAGGCTGTCTGCGGCTCGGCGTGCATGGTTTTTGGTTCATAACGCCAGATAAATGCAGCGAGGGAGCCTTCACGCTCCACCAGTTCACAGGCGCGCTGGGCGTTGTTGATCACCGCTTCGATTTTGCCTCTGTGCCGCACTATGCCTTCGTTTTTCAGCAAGCGCTCCACGTCTTTTTCCTTGAAGCGGGCGATTTTATTGAAATCGAAATGCTGGAACGCCTCGCGGAAATTTTCGCGCTTGGCCAGAATCGTGCGCCAACTCAGGCCCGACTGAAAACCCTCCAGGCTGATTTTTTCGAACAGGCGCTGATCGTCAGCGACGGGATAGCCCCATTCGGTATCGTGATAGTGCAGATATTCCGGCGTCGCCGCGCACCATTTGCAACGGGGCTTACCGTCGGGGCCAGTGATGGTCGAACTCATGGATCCAGTCTCCGTGGAGTCAAAAGGTTCGCGCGCGACTTACGCTACAAGCCGCGCTCGGGCATGTCGCGCTATCTTGCCCGCCCCCACAGATGCGCACAACTGCAGTACACTGGCAGCGACTCATTACCCTGTGTCTGCCATGGTAGAAGCCTTTACCACCAACACTGCCTGCACCATCGTTTGCACGCCCAATAAATCCATGAATTGGCGGCAGACCAAACTGTTTTTGGCTCTGGTGATCACCTGGAATCTGATGATTGCGACAGGCCTGCTACTCGCAGGCGCTTGGCCGATTCTGCCATTTATGGGACTGGAAATCGGCGGTTTGGCGGGAGCGCTCTATTATGTGCAATGGAAGCTGTCCCACCGCGAGGTGATCCGCATTGACGCTACCGAAGTGCATCTGGAATATGGTCTGCACTGGCCCAAGTTTCGCCACTCCTGGTCGCGCGACCATGTGCGAGTGGCGCTACGGGAGGGCGGCTCCGCGTTGAATACCCCGCAGCTTGTCATCGGGCACCGGGATGCGCGTCGGTCGCATAATCTGGGCCGCAATCTCAACCTGGACGATCTCAAAAAACTGGTGAACCTGCTCAAAGGCGCGGGCCTGACGGTACGGACCACAGATATTGTGCTGCACTCCGCGTAGCTCACCCTAAACATATCGGACTAAGCTTACCTCTTAATTTGGATCCCTCTTCGGTTATGCAAAAGAAAATCGCCACCGCACTGTTTGTCGTGTTGTCCGTGCTGTATCCCTGCCTGGTTTACTTCGGTCTGCAACATTGGTCCTATCGGGTTTTCGGTTTCATGATCATCGCCGTGGGTGTGGGCAAATATTTTCTCTCACGCACACGCAACACCAATGACCTGCTAGTGCTGGCGGTGACAGTCCTATGCGGCGTGGCCATCTGGCTGTTCCCCTCGGAGCTGATAGTGAAAATCTACCCCGTGTGCATAGGCGTGCTGCTGGGATCGCTGTTTGCTTTCAGCCTGCGCCAACCCGAAAGTTTGATCGAGCGATTAGCGCGTCTCAGCGGCGCGGAAATGACGCCCGCTGCGGTGCGTTACACTCGCCGGCTCACCGGCATATGGGCGATCCTTTTGTACGTTAACGCATTGGTTGCTTTATACTTGGCGCGCTTCGGCACCACCCAGGCCTGGACCTTGTACTGCGGATTTTTGTCCTACGTCATCTTCGGAATTTTTATGGGCGGAGAGCTGTTGTTTCGACAATTTTATATGCGGCGGCAGCGCGTCCAGCAAAGCGATAGCAACCCGATATGACACATATACAGCAATCTCTCGATGACATCATGACCGGCGATCAATGGCCGAGATTACTCGGCGTTGAAAAACGGGAACGAGAAGTTAATTTGGCGCTGGAAGTATATGCAAACCTCCATTGGCTCAAAGGCCATTTTCCGTCGCAACCCGTGCTGCCCGGCGTTGTGCAAACGCACTGGGCAGCACAACTCGCGCAACATATTTTTGCGAGAGCAGCCGCGCCGCACCGCATCGATAATCTGAAATTTCAAAATGTTGTGCTGCCACCACAGCAATGCACATTGCAACTTATTGCCAACGACGATACCACTTCAATACATTTCCGCTATACGGATCCCGCGACACCGGGCCATATTTTTTCGGAAGGCAAATTGATTTTTCGAGAATAATGTTGTGCAGTTCTGTTTGCTGATCCCTCACTACAACCACCACGAGCAACTGGCGCGTTTTCTGCCCCTGGTTACCGCGCAACATTTACCTTGTCTTATCGTCGATGACGGCAGCAAGCCGGAAAGTCTGGCGCATCTCCGCCAGGCCATAGAGCCATTTAGCAATGCCACCTTGCTCGCGCTGCCGCGCAATCGCGGCAAAGGCCGGGCGATCAAAACTGGATTGTTCTGGGCCGCATCACTTGGCTACACACACGCCATTCAAATCGACGCGGACGGCCAGCACCATGTTGACGATATCCAGCGCTTTATCGCGCTCGCCCAGGAATATCCGGATGCACTGATTTCCGGCCGCCCCACGTTTGACCAAAGCGCTCCAGCGGCGCGGCGGCACGGCCGCAAAATCACCAGTTGGGTGTGCGCGCTGGAAACATTTTCCACTGCCATTCGCGATGGCCTGTGCGGTTTCCGCGTCTACCCCATCAGCAATTTTGAAAAAGTGCAGGACCGCTACTACCTCGGCAACCGTATGGACTTTGATACCGAAATTCTGGTGAAAAGCGTTTGGGCTGGAATTCCACTGCGCTATCTGGACACCCCGGTAATTTATCCGGAGGGGAATATTTCCCACTTCAATTATCTGCGCGACAACCTCATTCTGATCAAATTGCACTGTCGCCTGTTGCTGGCCGCACCGTTCAATTTCTGGCGACGCTGGTTGCGGCAGGTTTAAGCAGTTATGGAAAAAACCCGCAAGCATTGGTCGACCATTTCGGAATCCGGCAGTTATCGTGGCATTCTTTTGATGTTGTGGCTGCATCGCCGTTTTGGCCGGCGCTTTTTTAGTGTGGCTATGGCTCCCGTGTGCTTGTATTTTTTTATCGTCAATAGCACGGCGCGGCGGGCGTCACTGGATTTTCTCCGCCGGCATCACCGCCTGTATCCCGAATTCTGGTCGCGCCCGCCGGGCTACCGGGATGTGCTGCGCCATATTTACAGTTTTGGCCAAGCCATTTTAGACAAACTCCTCGCCTGGTCCGAGGAAATCGATCCCAATTGTTTTCTGATCCAGAACCAGCCTGTATTGGATGAATTTCTCAGTCGCACCGGCGGCCAGCTCATTATTGGCTCACACTTGGGCAACCTCGAGTTCTGCCGCGGTTTTATGCAGCGCTATATGGATCAAACCATCAATATCCTGGTGTACGACCAGCACTCGGCCAATTTTGTCGAAGCGATGCAAAAAATTAATCCCACCTCGCGCATCAATGTGTATCAGGTGACGCAGCTGGATATTCCCACCATTCTGTTGCTGCAAAATAAAATTCAAAGCGGCGAGTGGTTATTTATCGCGGGGGACCGGGTGCCGGTGACCGGGGATCGCACACTTGACGTGGATTTTTTTGGCGAGCCGGCGCCCTTCGCCATAGGCCCCTATATTTTGGCCAAAACGCTGCAGTGCCAAGTGACGCTGATGTTTTCCCATCGCATTGGCGAACAGGTGAATTTTGAAGTTGTACCATTCGCCGACAAGGTGGAACTGCCTCGCGGCGATACTGCCGCCCTGCAAACGTACGTGCAGCGTTACGCAACAGAATTGGAACGGCAGACTGCCAAGGCGCCTTTTCAGTGGTTTAATTTCTACCCCTATTGGGCCAAACAGTCATGAAAGATTCCCAGATCTACGATCTGATTCCCCACCGCGAACCCATGTTGCTCATTGATAAGGTGGTGCATGTCGCGGCGGATTCATCGGCGGCGGAGGTTTACATCCATCCAGGC
>JAEZGT010000158.1 GCA_023416875.1 Pseudomonadota bacterium | reverse complement strand
GGGCAATATCAACTGAGTCTTGTGCACGATGGCGCGGCGCTGATCCGCGCGGAATTTTTGATCCAATAGCCTAGCAGCAGTCGCGCAAACTATTTCAGTGTTAAATAAATGCGGCGGATGGAAATATCCACCTCTTTGAACAATGGATTGGTCGCCGCAGTGCCGCCCGTGATGCTTTGCACAGTTTTGCGGTTGAGGGATTCGGCGGTGATGGTCAAATTGGTGTAGGACCGGTTTTTTTCACCCTCATAACGCTGCGGAGTGCGCACGTAATTCACCTCTTCGTAATAATTCAACCGTTCCATCGGAATCGTGATGCGCAGCCATCTATCCGCGTATTTGCTCTGGTCGATAGTGAGGATTTTATTCGCGCGGGCATTGCCGGAGGAGAGCACCAAGTCGATATTGGCCGCACCTTTATCCAAATTCCTCACCTGTGCTGGTGTCATCCAAGGAAACGCATTGGCGATTTGCTGCCGCGATGGAATTAGGCTGCCGGCGGAGTTAATTTTTAACTCGATAACCAAGCTCGCGATATCGGCGACCGCGATTGGCTCCACGTCGGTTTGCAAGCCGTTGGCGTGGGTGTTTTCCCAGGTGTGGAATTTTTTTACCAACACGGCGCGATAGGTTTTTTCGCCGTTACAACTCGGGTCTTCCCGCAGTTGTGCGCTGGTGATGTCGTAGCGGTCAGGCGGCTGTTGCAGTTCGAGGAAATCGGCGGCTTTTTCCGGATTGCTGATATGACTCCAGCCCGAGGAAAAATTGCGCTCAGTGCTGAATATAGTAAGTGCGCGACCGAGGGGCGCCTCGCCGTTGCAGGTGATGGTTTGGATCACGCTACCATCCACCGTTTCCCGTGAGCCTTCACCCGCGACGGTGCGCTCGCCAAGGCTGCTGCAGTTGGCGAAAAGCAGAATGAATGCAACTAGACAAAAAATCTTTTGCAGACTTAACCCGATTTATCTTTGTTGTTGTATGACCCTTACCCTGGGACTTTTTTAACCCGGTGTTTGGGCGCTGTGGCGCGTAATGTATCAGACCTGACACACTCTGCCAGCCCCCAAAACGAATCCTTCTGCCGCGCTTGCGGCCTTATGTCAGCAAACTCGCACATTTGAAGGGGTTTGGATAGGACGCGTAGTCAGTCGCATCACCCACGCCTCATCCTGGAAGCTCTGGAAATGATCGTGGTAGGATGCGGCTCTGTCTTTTTCCGCTCTCAATGGAATGTAACGCACGTTTTATCGCAGGGACCTATGGACATCATCATCCGTACTCAAGCTGGCAAACAATACCAGCTGATCCGTCAGGACAAACCTACCCGCCACACCAACACCGTTTACCAGTCGCCGGAGCAACTCAAGACTCTGTTCGCCGGTGCCGAGCCATTGAGCCCCTCGACTTGGCCCGCCTTGTGGCAAAAACTTCGCCCTGCCGACGGCGCCGCTCCAGGGAACCCCGCCACGATAATTGAGGCGTTGCAGGATCTGGCGGGCAAGCAACTGCTGCATATAGTGCCCTTCGAGCCTTACCGCAAAAAGCGAGGCCCCAATCGCGGTGCAACGGGTGGCTCGGGGGGCGGTGGCGAGTCCATCAGTCTCGGCGCCGCGCCGTCAGCGCCTGCGGCTGCGTCAGTTGCTCCACCCTCCGTCGCCAAAGCTTTTTCCGATGATGCCGCCGCAAGTAGCGACGCCCCTGCCAAAGGCAACGACACCGCCGTCGCCGAATGCAAAACCGAGGGCGAGCCCATCAGCATGATCTCCGGGGAGGAGCTGCTGCAGCTGACAGATTGTGTCCTGCCTGGGCCGGTAGCTTTTGCCTGGACGCGCACCTACCGCAGCTCACACTGCCGCGACGCGGGATTGGGCTGCGGTTGGACCTATACTGGCAGCGAACATCTGGAATTGAATGGGCACGAGGTGCTGTACCACGACAGCGACGGTCGCACCGTGCTGTTCCCGCTACCGAAAGTGCATCAACGCAGCCGTTATATTCCAGAAGGGCTGATCCTCGACCGTATTGCCGAAGACACCTTTATCCTGCGTCAGGACGAGCACCCTTTGCGGGTATTTACGCGCTATGGTGCCTTTTCCAGCTATTTGCGCCTGACGCAACTGCGCCATCCCGCCTATGTTCCTGCCAGCAACGTGCTGGGGGTGAAGCAGGCGGAATCCGGCTTCGTCATCAACCTGTATTACAACGAGCACAATCAACTCACCCAGTTGCAAGGCAATTGGGGCAAAAGTTTGGTGCTTAACCGCGATGGGGAAGGGCGCATTGCCCGAGTCGAATTAAAAGACCGCAGCAGCGGCGCGCGCAAAACTCTCGCCGAATACGACTACGACGCCAATGGCGATTTAATCGCCCAGCGCAATGCCAGAGGTGTTGGTGAAAAATACGCGTACGTCAATCATTTAATCCAGAAACGCACGCTGGTTAGCGGTTTCAATTTTTATTTCGAATGGGATGGCCAAGACAGCAGTGCGCGCTGCATTCACCAGTGGGGCGACCGCGGAATATACGATTACCGTTTTGAATGGTCCCCGGATCAGCATCGCAGCAAAGCCATCGACAGTCGCGGCAAAATCCGCGAGTACGAATACAACCAATACGGCCAGATTGTCGCCGAATTGGATTGCGAAGGCGGCTTGCACCAATACGCTTACGAACGTGGACGCAAACGCCGTTATACCGATCCCGAAGGCAATACCACTGAATATTTCTTCGACCGCCACAACAATCCAGCGGGTTATCGCGACGCCCTTGGCAATCGCGTGGCGCTCAGCTGGTTTCAAGGCCGGCTTACCAGCATCACCGATAAAGATAAAAGTCATTGGCGACGTGAGTACGACAGCAAAGGTCAATTGATCGCGCTGATCGATCCTTTTCTGCAAGCCACCCGGTACACCTACAACGCTGACGGCATGCTTACTAGCGTCACTGATCCTATGCAGCGCACCACGCGCTACGAGTGGTCGGCGCAGGGCGAATTGCTGACGATTATCGATCCAGAAGGTCACCAGCGTCGCCTTAGCTACGATACCTGGGGCCAACTTGCCACTGCGGAAATTATTCTGGCGGATGACACCAGTGCTGGAAAAATCCAGTTTTTTTATACGCTTACAGGGCGCGTGGAAAAAGTTGTTGCGGCCAATGGCGACACCACCCATTACACCTATAACGACAACGATCAGTTGGTTCGCCATAGCGACCCGCAAGGGCGCACCACCGAATTTAAATACGACGGTTTGAGTCAGGTTGTTGAACGCATCGACCCTGAAGGTAATCGTCTTAAATACGAGTACGACAGCGAGCGCAATCTCACCGCACTGATCAATGAAAAAGGTGAGAAATACCAATTTTTCTATGATGGTAACGAGCGTTTAGTTAAAGAAATCGGTTTTGACGGACGTATTCAGCATTACAAATACGATAAAGCCGGCCGCCTGATTAAACATCTGGACGCGGGCGAAGTGATGACGGAATTCGAGCGCGACGCGCTCGGGCAGTTGCTTACCCGCACTAGTCGTTCCATCACTAGGAAATCGCTTGAACCTGAAGTTACCCGGTTTAATTACGATGCCAAAGGGCGTCTGCTGGAAACCTACAACGCGCATCAGTTTGTCTCGTTTACCTATAACGCTTTCGGCAATCTCACCAAGGAACACCATAGCGATTTAAATGGCCAACGCCAGCGCATTAGCGCATCCATGGTGGATATAAATTTCAGCAATGTCTGGCCAGGCAAACGCAGCGGAATGCAATTGCCAGATGGCCAATCCATCGACTACGGCTTCGATCCGCAAAATCGGCTGAATCAGATTTCTCTCAATGGAGAGATCATTACCCAGATTGAGCGCGATTTTCTGGGTAGAGAAATCAGCCGCACTCAGGGCGATTTAATTACCCTCGCAGAATATGACCCCGCCGGTCGTCTGCAAAAACAAACCAGTTACAACCAAAAGCAGAAAATCGCCGGTCCGATCCAGCGTCAATACGGTTATGACAATTTCGGCAATTTGAATCAACTCAGCGACGGCCCGGAAGAAACCCGCTACGTCTACGACCTGCTTAACCGTCTGAAAAAAGTGGAAGGCAATCTGCCTGAAACTTTCGCATTCGATCCCGCAGGAAATCTACTTCAGGCGGGCGGTGGAAATGCCAGCAGCACCGTCAAAGGCAACCGCCTCTACATCCAAGGCGACCGCAAATTCACTTACGACACGCGCGGTAATTTGATTCAGGAAAACCGTGGCAAAGACGGTAAGCTCGTCACCACCTTTGAGTACAATCTCAATAACCAATTGATCAAAACCATCCGCAACGGCCAGACCACCACCTACACCTACGACCCCCTCGGCCGGCGGATCAGCAAAACCGACACCTTCGGCACCACCCGCTATTTATGGGCCGGCGACCAGATGGTGCAGGAACAGCGCAACAGCATCAAAAAAACCTACATCTACGAACCCGAAAACTTCCGCCCCGTTGCGCAAGTGGTGGACGGCAAAACCTACCACTACCACCTCGACCACCTGGGTACCCCGCGGGAGCTCACCGACGACAGCGGAAAAGTCGTCTGGAAAGTCCGTTACAAAACCTACGGCAATGTTGCAGTTAAAGAAGTCGAAGAAATCGAAAACAACCTGCGTTTTCAGGGGCAGTATTTCGATGAAGAGACGGGGCTGCATTACAATCGATTTCGCTATTACAACCCGAATACCGGGCAGTTTATTACGCAGGATCCGATTGGGTTGTTGGGGGGAGTTAATAATTATCAGTACGCGCCTAACCCTGTGGGGTGGGTGGATCCGTTTGGGTTGAGTTGTAAGGAGGGCTACGCGATTGTAAGGCAGCTTGAAAATGGGCACGCGGAAGGCCATTTAACGGTTGAAATCGTGATGAATGGAATAAACTACGCCACTCATCAAGTTATAACGTCTGACGATAAGTCCACTACGTCGATTAGACGAGCTGGCGGAGTAAATTCCGAGGCGATTGATAAAGGAATTGTTGTTCATGAAGCGAGGATTGCGTTGCCTAATGCAGAAGCTGCATTTCGTGCTCAAAAAGACCTGGTCAACGCGGATCTTGGTAAATATGACCTTATCGAAAATAGTTGCTATTCACACGTATTTGATGTTTTGGAGGCAGGGGGGCATGCGCCAATACAAAGAAGTAAAAAAGGATTCTTTAAGTTTATGAAGTCTAATGGCTTCAATCGAATTGAAGGCGCACCGAGTCTGGAGGTTTGACATGAGTTTGATAATTTGCAGTAAGCATGGCGAAACCGGGTTTATGCCCTTTGTTTCCAAAGAACTATCGGATGAGATGCTTCAAGGAAAAAAGTTCAGTTCAGATGATCTGGCGCATGTTGAAGTCGTCTTTATTGACGAAGAAGATGGAGAAGTGATGCATAAAATCAGGTATGTAATGACTAATGACTGTTTCTCACGGATAAATGCTCAAGCTAGATATGAAATAAGAACCGATGAGGATGAAAGAAATTTGGATTCAATCTTTGATTCGGTGATGAAGGGCGGTGGAATTTGCGGTAAGTGTTTTCGAGACTGTCTTATCAATTAAGCGCATTGAGATTTGAGGCTAATTAATACGCTGATGGGTCATGCCTTCTGAAGAGTGAAAGATAGATAAATGATTGAAATTTTCACGTTAAATTGCCACGGTAAAGACTACATCTGCTCCGACATCCACGGCCATTTCTCCCTCCTTGCCCAACAACTCGAGCAAATCAATTTCGATGAACAAACCGACCGTCTATTTTCCCTAGGTGATTTGATCGACCGAGGCGACGAATCCGACCAAGCACTTGAGTGGTTGGCAAAACCCTGGTTCTTCGCCATCCAGGGCAATCATGAGCGGATGTTAATTAATGCCTACGAAAGTCGGTCCGAGTCGTTATGGTTTCAGTGGATGATGTGGGGTGGTAGTTGGGCTGAGGATATGGATTTTGATGCACTAGAACCTTTCTATCGCGCTTTCTCGCAGTTGCCTTTGGCAATCGAACTGGCGTTGCCGAATGGAAAATCCGTGGGTCTGGTCCACGCGGAATTACCGGATGTTTGCGATTGGAATCAGATTAAACAGTTGTTGTCGCGCATAGAGCCGGATC
>JAEZGT010000046.1 GCA_023416875.1 Pseudomonadota bacterium | reverse complement strand
GGTTTACTCCATGGGTGAAAGAATTTCGAGGGCGGGCTGGCGAGTAATGCGGATATCGCCACGAATACGGTAATCCCCGACCGCATCTTTCATGGTTTTGTAAATCCAGCGGCCCTCGGCATCATTGCGCGCGTAGATCATGACCGATTCATCAGATTGACTGACCCGCTTAGCAACCTGCTCCAATAGCTGTTTTACATCCTCGGATTTTTGCGCCAGCGCCTGCTCCGGCAGTTTGATGCGCTCGCGCCCGTCGGTGGGCACCGGTGTCTTGGTAGCAACTGCGGCGGATTTCGCCCGTCGGTCGACTTCGGCCAGGAGCGGACCCAGGAGGTCAGCACCTGGAAACATCTGCTTGGCCTGGCGCAGATCAGCGGCGGCCGCGTGCAACCGCTCAGCAATCAGAGATTGTTGCACCCGATCCACATAAATCAGCAGGATGCTGTGCAATCCGCTCTGCGCCTGCTGATTGTTAGGTTCGAGCATTTGCACGGCGCGAAAGCGGTCATAAGCATTGTCGTGAGCCGGCAGAGCGTAGCGCCCCTGGCGGATAGCTGCTTCGGCCTCACTCAATAGGGCGTCGATGGTGCGCTCCCGCGCGCTGCGCGTCGTTGGAACAGGAGGAGTCGGTGCGGCCTCCACCACGGGGGCAGCTGAAGGTTTCACCGGGGTGCCGCCACAAGCGCTGAGCAACGCGGTCAATAAACATGAACAAACAAAGCGAGTGTGCAGATTCCACATAGGAACATCCGGTTGGGCAGAATACGCGGGGGCAGTGTAAGGATTTGAGACCGAAGATAAAAGAACTGGGAATCATTTCAAATATTCCCTCCCCGCGACGGTGTTCAACTGGAACTCAGCGGCGCGATCCGGCGTCTGAGCGGATTGCTTAGTAAGGTTCGTCTGCTTCTGATGCTGGCTATAATGCCGAAACCCCGGTCAAATGCTGTGAGAATTCCAGATCCATGAACAAACTGTTGCACCTGCTCGCACTTCTGTTGGTTATCTGTAGTGCCACCACTACCCGCGCAAGTGGACTCGATCTGGGTGCGCTCAATAACAGTGGCGGCTTTCTGCCGGTGGAAGAGGCCTATCGGCTATCGGTGTTGGTGGAAGATGAAGCGGTGCAGCTCGATTGGACCATAGCGCCCGGTTACTACCTTTACCGCGACAAGTTCAAAGTGACCGCCAAAACGGGCGATGCCTCCCGCACCTTGTCTCCGCAGATCGAAAAAGGTCTCGCCAAATACGACGAGTATGAAGGCAAGGAGGTTGACGTTTTTTATACCTCCACCCGCGTCAGCGTCCCCATCACCAATATGCCTGACGAATTCATTCTCAGCGTCAGATCCCAGGGCTGCGCCGAGGCCGGCCTGTGTTACGCCCCCAACACCCGCACCTTTCAAATCAATCGCAATTTCGGCACCGCCATCGAAACCGTTGCGAATGCCGGCGGCTCTGCCGGCGGTGCCGGCACGTCTTCAGGCGGCAGCGCTAGTAGCGATGCAGGCGGCTTGGCGTCTTACGGCATGTACCTGGTGTTTGCGCTGCTCGGCGGGATGATCCTCAACCTTATGCCCTGCGTCTTTCCCGTACTGTCACTCAAGGCTCTGAGTTTTGCGTCAAGCAGCGGCGGCGCTCACCGCCACCACCTGCACGGCTGGGCCTACACCCTGGGAGTGGTTGGCTCCTTTGTGGTCGCCGCTGCGGTGATCATGGTAGCCAAGGCGGCTGGCGAACAATCCGGCTGGGGGTTTCAGCTGCAGTCGCCGACCTTCGTGGCGCTGATGGCTTATCTGTTTCTGGTGATGGGCTTGAGCCTGTCCGGCATGATTTATTTCGGCACCAGTTTGATGGGCGTCGGCCAGGGACTCACCACGCAGAATGGCTTGCGCGGCTCCTTTTTTACCGGCGTACTCGCCGCTTTGGTTGCCAGCCCCTGCACCGGTCCCTTAATGGCCCCAGCCCTCGGTTTTGCCCTGACACAGCCACCACTGGTGGCGTTTTCCATTTTTATCGCACTCGGTTTCGGTATGGCCCTGCCGTTCCTTTTGCTGAGCTACAGCCCCAAGCTCGCCAATATGCTGCCGCGGCCGGGATTGTGGATGGAGAAGTTCAAGGAGCTCCTCGCCTTCCCCATGTACATCACTGCAGCCTGGTTGCTCTATGTATTCGGCCGTCAGGTCGGCGTGGTAGGAGTGTTCTATCTGGCCGTGGGCGCGGTGGCGCTAGTACTGGCGATCTGGCTGTTCCAGAACCTGCCCCAGACAACCTTCTGGCGGCGACTGATTCAAGCGAGTGGAGTGGCAGCCACCGCGTGCGCCATTTCTGTAGCGTGGATAGGCAAGGAGCTCCGTACCAGCGACGATGGTTGGCAAACATTCTCTAAAGAACTGGTGGAAGAGCTGCGCGGTAACGGCCAGCCGGTGTTGGTGGATTTCACCGCCGACTGGTGTGTCACCTGCAAAACCAATGAAGCGGTAGCATTATCCCGCGAGGGCTTCCGTGCCGCCGTGAGCCAATACAATGTCGCCCTGTTAAAAGCCGATTGGACCAATGAGGACCCGGCGATCAGCGCCGCTCTGGCCGAATTCAATCGCAGTGGCGTGCCTCTATATCTCATGTATTCCGCCGATCCGGCAAAACCCGCAGAAGTGCTGCCACAATTGCTGACCCAAGACATGGTGATCGCCGCGATTAAACGCGCCGCTGAGCCGCCGGGCCTGGTGAGCAATCCGTAAAAATCCCGAATTCCCCCGATTTTCTATCGATCTGAAGCGAATTGTGTTCTTTAGCGTGGACACTGCTGTGCAACTTAGGCACAATCGCGCCCTTGATCCGAGGGTAATGCTGGTATCTGACCTCAGCCGCCATGTGCGGCTTTGTTCGTTTTTACCCCTCATGTGCGCCAGGACGGCAACTTTCCACAGCCGGTGCGCACCCCGCGCACGCCATTCCGGCTGGTTCCAGGATTCTGACAAACTCCGAGATACCCTATGGCCACCATTTTGGTGTTACATGGCCCTAATTTGAATCTACTGGGCACGCGGGAGCCGCACATCTACGGTTCCACCACACTCGCGGACATCAACCTCGCGCTGCAGGAAGCCTGCAAGGCGCGCGGGCATCACCTGCTCTCTCTGCAGAGCAACGCGTAATACGAAGTTATCGAACGTATTCACGACGCTTCCAAAGAAGGGGTGAACTTCATCATCATCAATCCCGCCGCCTTTACTCACACCAGTGTGGCCCTGCGGGATGCGCTGGCTGGCGTCGCCATTCCCTTCATTGAAGTGCATATCTCCAATGTTTTCGCGCGGGAACCCTTCCGCCACCACTCTTATCTGTCGGACATCGCCCGCGGCGTCATCTGCGGCCTGGGCGTTCAGGGATACCAACTGGCACTGCAGGCGGCGCTGAATTTCATCGACGCCGCCAATCCATCAAATTAAGAATCTTTCCGTTTATCACGAGAGGCCCTAATGGATATTCGCAAAATTAAAAAATTGATCGAAATGCTGGAAGAGTCGAATCTGGCCGAGCTGGAGATCAAAGAAGGTGAAGGCTCTGTGCGCATCAGCCGCAGTCCGAGCGGCGTTTATGTGCAGCCGGCCGCACCCGCCTATATGCCTGCGCCACAAGCCGCCCCAGCTCCCGCCGCCGCGCCAGCCGCTGCTGCACCTGCCGAGGCCGCGCAGACGCCAGCGGGCCACGCAGTCAAATCCCCCATGGTGGGCACTTTCTACCGTTCGCCCAGCCCCGGCAGCCCGGCCTTTATCGAAGTGGGCAGCCAAGTTAAGGCCGGCGACCCGGTGTGCATCATCGAAGCCATGAAAATGATGAACCAGATCCAGGCGGACAAGAGCGGCGTTGTCAGCGCCATCCTGGTCGGCGACGGCGAGCCCGTTGAGTTCGACCAACCTCTCGTCATCATCTCCTAACGGGGCATCCCTATGTTCGAAAAAGT
>JAEZGT010000070.1 GCA_023416875.1 Pseudomonadota bacterium | reverse complement strand
GCGTCATATTTGTATATGAGACTGGGTCTGGGTAGATGATTAATCCAATGCAAGCGACCGCTTCGACCGCAATTTCCTGCGTTTGAATGTGCTGCCAGCGCTGCAGCAGCGCTGGCCTGATCTGCCGGCGCAAGTCAGTCAGGCGACGGAGCATTTGCGGGAAAGCGATGAGTTGCTCCGCGAATTCGCCGCTGCAGATCTGGCGCAATGCCAGCCCCGGGATGAACGGATTGGCGTCAGTCTGGATATGGCGCCGCCGCTGTCTTGGCCGCGCTCGCGCCGCAATAACCTGCTGCGCCACTGGCTGGCGGTGCTGGGCTATCGGCTGCCGGCGCGCAAACGGCTGGAGGAGGTGGATGCTCTGCTGACGGCGGGGCAGGATCAGAATCCCCTGCTGAATTGGGGCGACTGCGAGCTGCGGCGCTATCGCCAGCGCATTTATTGTCTGCCTGCGCGCTGGCAGACATCTGCCGAACTTACTGGCGGCACGATTACGTGGAAATCCCAATCGCCGGGTTTGGCTCCTGGTTCTTATTCCGTGGTGGCCCGCGCGCAAGCGCCGGATATTACCCGTGCCCACCCATCTCAACGGGAGCATTCCCAGACATTGAAAAAACTCCTCCAGGAATATGCCCTCGAGCCCTGGCTGCGCGAGTATGTGCCGCTGATTCTGGATAACGACCGATTAGTGGCGGTGGGCGATCTATGGATCGAAAAGGGCGCAGCGGTCGCCAGCGGCGTGGTTCCGGTGTGGTCATTTTCGCTGCCCGGAATGGCGCGCGTCTGATTGAGGCAAAAGGGCTTTTCTGTTACCCTGGCGCCCCATCTTGAAGGCGATGACAATTTCCAGAGAAGCTCCGCGACCGAACTGACAGACCGCTGCTCTGGTTGGCACTATCTCACCGTTTGATTGGCTCCCGCTTGATACAAATTGCACCCGCCTGACGGGCGCCGCGGATTTTTAGCGACGCTTCCGGCGCAGAGGTTTGCGGCTTAGAGATTGCTCGACGCGCGAACCACAACTGAACATTTGACCCTGGTTTACGTAAAGGCATTCAATGACTCGATTTATTTTCGTTACAGGCGGCGTTGTTTCGTCACTGGGTAAAGGCATTGCCGCGGCTTCGCTGGCAGCGGTACTGGAAGCCCGAAAATTGAAAGTCACCATTCTCAAGCTCGATCCCTATATCAACGTCGATCCGGGCACCATGAGCCCATTCCAACACGGCGAAGTGTATGTGACTGAAGACGGCGCCGAGACCGATCTCGACCTCGGCCACTACGAGCGGTTTCTGCGTACCAAAATGACCCGGCGCAACAATTTCACCACCGGCCGCGTATACGAAACGGTGCTGCGCAAAGAGCGCCGCGGCGACTATCTCGGCGGCACTGTGCAGGTGATTCCGCATATCACCGATGAAATCAAACGCCGCATTCTTGAAGGCGGTAAAGGCTACGACGTTGCCATGGTGGAAATCGGTGGCACCGTGGGCGACATTGAATCGCAACCCTTTCTGGAAGCGGTGCGCCAATTAAAAGTCGAACTCGGCCCCCAGCGCTCTCTGCTGATTCATCTGACTTTGGTGCCCTATATCGCCACTGCCGGCGAAACCAAAACCAAACCGACCCAGCATTCAGTCAAAGAGTTGCGCTCCATCGGTTTGCAGCCTGAAGTGTTGTTGTGCCGTTCTGACAAGGTCATCGACGTTGACTCCCGCCGTAAAATCGCGCTGTTCACCAACGTGGAGGAGCGCGCGGTAGTGCCGCTGCCGGATGCGAATACCATTTACGCCATTCCGCGCATGCTGCAGGGTTATGCTCTCGATCAGATCGTCTGTGAACGTTTGCAGATTGAAGCGCCGGAAGCTGACTTGTCCGAGTGGGACCGCGTGGTGGATGGCAAACTGAATCCTGAGCGCGAAGTCACCATCGCCATGGTGGGTAAATACATGGATTTGTTGGATGCCTACAAATCCTTGAACGAATCTCTTTCCCACGCCGGTATTCACACCAAAACTCGTGTCAATGTGCTGCATATCAATGCGGAAGATATTGAAGAGAAGGGCGTGGGCTTGTTGAAAGACGCCGACGCGATTCTGGTGCCCGGCGGTTTCGGTGAGCGCGGTATGGAAGGCAAGTTAACCGCAGTGCGTTATGCGCGGGAAAACAAAATTCCCTATTTGGGCATTTGCCTCGGCATGCAGTCAGTTGTTATCGAATTTGCGCGCAATGTATTGAATTTGCCCGAAGCCAATAGCACCGAATTTGATCGCAAAACCCCTCATCCAGTAGTGGGTCTGATCACCGAATGGACTACCTCGGAAGGCTCCGTCGAAAAACGTGATGAGTCCTCCGATCTCGGTGGCACCATGCGTTTGGGCGCTCAAGAGTGCCGCCTGGAGAAGACCTCCAAAGTGCGGGAAATTTACGGCGAGGACGTGATCGTCGAGCGCCACCGCCACCGCTACGAAGTCAACAATCATTATCTGGATCAATTCCGCCAAGCGGGGCTGTCTATTGGTGGCTGGTCCGCCGACGACACGCTCGTAGAAGTGGTGGAATTGCCGGATCATCCGTGGTTTATCGCGTGTCAGTTCCACCCGGAATTCACCTCTACACCGCGCGACGGCCACCCGCTGTTTATCAGCTACATTAAAGCGGCGCTGGAACAACACGAGCGCACAAAGGGCGCAGCTAAATGAAACCAGTAATCGAAGTCGGTGCGGTACAAGTGGGCAATCATTTGCCTATGACCCTGTTCGGCGGCATGAACGTATTGGAATCCCGCGATCTCGCGTTGCGCACCGTGGAAAAATACGTCGAAGTCACCCAGCGCCTGAATATTCCTTATGTTTTTAAGGCGTCCTTCGATAAAGCCAACCGGTCTTCCATTCATTCCTATCGCGGTCCGGGAATGGAAGAAGGCTTGGAAATCTTCGCCGAAATTAAAGCCACATTTGGTGTGCCCATCATCACCGACGTGCACGAAACCTGGCAGGCACAGCCAGTGGCTGATGTAGTGGATGTGATTCAATTACCCGCATTTTTGGCGCGCCAGACCGATCTGGTGGAAGCCATGGCGCGCACCGGCGCGGTCATCAATATCAAGAAGCCGCAGTTTTTAAGTCCCGGTCAGATGAAAAATATCGTGGAGAAATTCCGCGAGTGCGGTAACGACAAAATTATTTTGTGTGAGCGCGGTACCTGTTTCGGCTATGACAATCTCGTGGTCGATATGCTGGGCTTTCGCACCATGCGCGAAGTCAGCGGCGATCTGCCGGTGATTTTCGATGCGACTCATGCGCTGCAAACTCGCGATGCTTTGGGGGCTGCATCCGGCGGCCGCCGCCGTCAGGTGCACGAATTGGCGCGCGCCGGTTTGGCGGTTGGCTTGGCGGGTTTGTTTTTGGAAGCGCACCCTGACCCGGACAACGCCAAGTGCGACGGCCCAAGCGCGTTGCCCTTGCATTTGCTGGAGCCATTTTTGGCGCAGATGAAAGCGATCGATGATCTTGTAAAAAATTTTCCTGATCTGCAAATTGATTAAACGCGGTTAACGTAAAAAATCCCTTCGCCAGGCGGTTCAGTGTCTGGCTTCCATTCAGTAGTGCGATTAACGGAGACAAAACTCCCATGAGTAAGATTGTTGATATCAAAGGCTTTGAGGTGATGGACTCCCGCGGCAACCCGACGGTGATGGCGGAAGTGATTTTGGAATCCGGCGCTGTGGGCAGCGCCTGCGCACCATCCGGTGCCTCCACAGGTACTCGCGAAGCGCTGGAATTGCGCGACGGCGATAAAAGCCGTTATCTCGGCAAAGGCGTATTAAAAGCCGTTGCTAATATCAACGACATCATTAAGCCGCTGCTGTTGGGCAAAAATGCCGCTGAACAACGCGCGCTCGATCAAATCATGCTCGACGCCGATGGCACAGAAAACAAATCCAAGCTCGGCGCTAATGCGATTCTCGCCGTATCTCTGGCTGCAGCCAAAGCTGCCGCCATCGATAAAAAAGTTCCGCTGTACGCTCACATCGCGGACATCAACGGCACTCCTGGTCAATACACCATGCCTGTGCCCATGATGAACATCGTCAACGGCGGCGAGCACGCTGATAACAATGTGGACATCCAGGAATTTATGGTTCAGCCGGTGGCGGCGCCGACATTTGCCGAAGCCTTGCGCATTGGTGCGGAAATTTTCCACGCACTGAAAAAAGTATTGTCCAGTCGCGGCCTCAACACGGCTGTTGGTGACGAAGGCGGTTTCGCCCCGAATTTGCCCTCCAATGAAGCCGCGCTGCAGGCAATCGCTGAGGCGGTTGCCAATGCTGGGTATCAACTGGGCAAAGACGTAACCCTGGCACTCGACTGCGCCGCTTCCGAATTTTACAAAGATGGCGTTTATGATCTGGCCGGAGAAGGTAAAACCTTTTCTTCTGCAGAGTTTGCTGATTATCTGGCGGACCTCGCCGCTAAATATCCAATTCTGTCCATCGAAGATGGTATGGACGAGAGCGATTGGGAAGGTTGGGCTGGCTTGACCCAAAAAATCGGAAGCAAGGTTCAATTGGTTGGTGACGATCTTTTTGTAACCAACACCAAGATCCTGAAAGAAGGTATCGAAAAAGGCATCGCCAACTCGATCCTGATCAAGTTCAACCAGATCGGCTCGCTCACTGAAACCCTCGACGCCATCAAAATGGCGAAAGATGCCGGCTATACCGCAGTGATTTCCCACCGCTCTGGTGAAACCGAAGACACCACCATCGCAGACCTCGCGGTTGCCACTTCTGCGGGTCAAATCAAAACCGGTTCGCTGTCACGTTCCGACCGAGTAGCAAAATACAACCGCTTGCTGCGCATCGAAGCTGAACTGCAGGGCAAGGCGCCTTATCGCGGCCGTGCGGAATTCAAGAACTAATCCCACGCATCGCAATCCCAAGAGGGACTATGCTATATAGGTCGGCGTTACGCCGACCTTTTTTATGCGGCAGGTATGCACGACATTTATGAAACCGATATTGACGGCATTTTTTCTGATTTTTGTCTATCTGCAGTACCGGCTCTGGATCGGTGATGGCAGCATCGCTGCGCTGGTGCAGCTGCAAGGCGAAATCGAAAAACAGGCAGCGGAAAATGCGCGTCTGCAGGAGCGCAATCGCCTGTTGACCGCCGAGGTATTCGCTTTGAAAAACGATGCGGATGCAATCGAAGAGCGCGCTCGTACGGATTTGGGCATGATTAAAAAGGGCGAAACCTTTTTTATGGTGTTACAACCCGCTTCCACAAAGAAATCCCAGAACACATTATGAGCTCGTCCCCCCAACTCTGGGCGCTGGTTCCCGCTGCCGGCGCGGGTCGTCGCATGGGCGCTGCTATACCCAAACAATATCTCCCCCTCGCTGACAAAACCGTACTGGAAATCACCCTGGAGAAACTGCGCTCGGTATCCGCAATCGCGGGCACAGTGGTGGCCGTGGCGGAAGATGACGGACGTTTTGCACAGCTTCCGTGCGCGTCATCCGTTGTGCGGGTGACCGGCGGCGCCGAGCGCGCCGATTCGGTTTATTGCGGTTTAGCCTGGTTGATGGAGCAGGGGAGGAAAGAGGATTGGGTTCTGGTGCACGATGCGGCCCGCCCTTGTGTGCGCAAAGATAATATTCAACGCTTAATTGATAAAGTTCGCGCGGAAAACTGCGGCGGAATTCTCGCCGTGCCAGTGGCGGATACGCTGAAAAAATCTGCCGGTAACGTGGTCGCCCACACCCTAAGCCGCGAACATTTATGGGCGGCGCACACGCCGCAGATGTTCAAGGTAGGGGAACTTTTTGCGGCGCTTGAAGGGGCATTCGCGGCGGCGCTACCCGTGACAGACGAGGCTTCTGCTATCGAGCACGCCGGCGGCCGGGTACTGTTGGTGGCAGACAGTCGCGACAATATCAAAATTACGCAACCGGAAGATTTGGGTTTGGCCGAGCAGATTTTGCTGCGGCAACTATCCGACTAATCTTCACCAGCTTTTTGCGTTACAGGAATTTTGCTTATGAATTTGCGAATCGGTCAGGGCGTTGACGTACATGCCTTCGGCCCCGGCGACAAAATTGTGATTGGCGGTGTAGTGATACCCCATACCCACCGGCTGATCGCCCACTCCGATGGAGATGTGCTGCTGCACGCTCTTTCTGATGCGCTGCTCGGGGCTGCGGCAATGGGTGACATTGGTCAGCATTTTCCCGATACCGACGCGCAGTACGCCAATGCCGACAGCCGTGCGCTGCTGCGCTTGGTGATGGCAAAAATTCGCGCGAAAGGGTTTCGCGTGGTGAATGCGGATATGACGATCATTGCGCAGAAGCCGCGCATGGCCACTTATATTCCTTATATGCGCAACAACATCGCTGAAGACTTGGGATGTGCTGTCGATGTAATCAATGTCAAAGCGACCACCACAGAAAAGCTCGGTTTTAACGGCAGGGAAGAGGGCATAACCTCATTAGCAACCGTGCTGCTCGAGTTAGAGCCCCCCAGCGTTTAATTACCGGAGTCGCTGCGGGATTGCATTGCGCGGTAAACCAGATCGCCGATTTCCGATCCCTTGCCTTCGATAATTTCCTCCAGCGTCAGACCCTTTAAATCGTGAGGAAAAACCAGCCATCGATCAGTGGCGTGCACATAAAAATCCGGTGTGAGATTGGTAACATTGCGGCTGGGTTTATACCAGGGACATGCGGTTTTTATCGTCGCCGGCGCGTGTTCGCCAGCGCGGATGCGGATTTGATCAATAATCGCTTTGAGCGAGCGCCCCGAATCAAATACGTCATCCACAATCAGCAGTGAGTGATCGGCTTTGACATTGTCGATCACATAATTCAATCCGAAGACTTTTACGTCTTTATCCTGCTGATCGATGCCGTAATAGGAGGCGGTGCGAATGGCGATATGGTCGGCGTGCACGCCCATAACTTCCAGATACTCCTGCACCGCTATGCCCACCGGAGCACCGCCGCGCCACACTCCCACAATAAAATTCGGTTTAAACCCCCGTTGATAAATCAGCTCCGCTAAGCGGAATGCGTCGAGCAGCAGTTCATCGGCGGAGATGAAATGTTTCTTCATGCAAATGCCTTGAATAATGAGTGGGAATAGTCGGGGAGACGGCAAAGTATAAGCCACGCGAAGGCGACATTCTGTTATTTCTGGTGCGTGCTTGGCCCCATGAACGGGTGTGCTGAGTTCTGGTAAGATTCCCATCCATCCCCAGGCACCACCTGGGGTTTTTGTTTTTGGAGTTCCCATGACCTACACCCTCGATATGCCCTACGCCCATGGCGGCCCTCTTAGCACCGCGCTTTTTCGCGCGGAACTGGCGGATTTTATTGTTATTGAAGATCTGGGTACTGAACCGGAAGGAGAGGGCGAGCATCACTATTTGCACCTGGAAAAACGCGGCGTAAATACCGACTGGGTCGCGCAGAAAATTGCCCGAATTGCCGGCGTGAAAGCGCAGGATGTGGGATTTTGCGGACTGAAGGATCGCTACGCGATAGCCAGCCAATGGTTCAGCGTATATCTGCCTAAAAGCGGAGTCGCGGATTGGTCAGTAATCGAAGATGATGAGATCAAACTGCTGGCGGCGACAGAGGGTAAGCGTAAATTGCGCCGAGGCCAACACGCTGGCAATCGCTTCATTATTACTCTGCGCGATGTTGGAGATGTCGATACGGATATTCTACGGACCCGCCTTGAATTGATTACTTCCGCCGGTGTGCCCAATTATTTCGGCGAACAGCGTTTCGGTCGCGACGGCAACAACTTGGTCAGCGCCGCACGCTGGTTGGAGCAGGGCGCGCCTCTCAACAAAATGAGAGACAAAGGCATGGTCATGTCAGCGGCGCGCTCCTATTTATTTAACTTGGTATTGGCAGAGCGCGTACGTCAGAGCAATTGGTCCATTGCTCTTGCCGGAGATGTAGCCGCTGATTTTGCGACAGGACCTTTGTGGGGGCGCGGGCGCAATCAGGCAACACTGGAAACGCTGGCTCTGGAAGAGCTCGCCTTGGCGGAGCGCCAGCAGTGGCAGGCCGGATTGGAGCACTGCGGTCTGCAACAGGAGCGGCGTAAATTGGTGCTCGCGCCGCAGGCGCTGCAGTGGGAAGTCACGACTGGCGTATTGCGGTTGGAATTCAGCTTGGCACCTGGTGAATTTGCCACGGCGGTGTTGCGGGAGATTTTTTCGCTGCGCAATGTAATTCCCTGAGCACAGCTGCGGCATCCGTGAACTGCTGTGCTATATTGCGGCGATTTGTTGTCAACGGGTGGAAAAAGCTTTGAGTGAACTGCATTTTGATGGCATCGGCATGACATCAAAACGGACGCGGGACCGGATGATTCAACGCCTGGAAGAGCAGGGGATTCGCAACCAGAAAGTCCTTCAGGTAATTGCCAATACCCCACGGCATTGGTTTCTGGACGAAGCTCTGGCGCACCGCGCCTATGAAGATACCGCGCTGCCGATCGGCCATGGGCAAACCCTTTCGCAGCCCTATATTGTCGCGCGGATGACGGAGTTGCTTCTCGATAATCACCCATGCCCGCGCCGAGTACTGGAGATTGGTACTGGTTCTGGTTACCAGACGTCGATTCTTGCGCAACTGGTGGAAAAAGTCTGGACCGTGGAGCGTATCCGCCCACTGCAAAATAAAGCGCGGGAGCGGCTGGCCCGCCTGCGCCTTTACAATATTTCCTATAAATACGCCGATGGCGGTTTTGGTTGGGCCGAATATGGTCCTTACGATGGCATTTTGTCCACCGCGGCTCCCATGACTATTCCCCAAGATTTATTAGCTCAGTTGGCCCCCGACGGCGTGCTGGTTATCCCAGTAGGGTCAGAGCAGGCCCAAAATCTCACGGTGGCAAAACGAGAGGGGGAGAGCGCGCAATTCCGCCAGCGAACTATCGAGCCGGTCCGTTTCGTACCTTTACTGCCAGGGACAAATTAAAGTGTTTTTAGCATGACAAAAACTAATTCTTATGTATTAACTTTTTTGATCGAGATTAATTACTAAGTAACATCTTTTGGTGCGTTATTGTGACATTAGTTTAATAAAAAGTCGGAAATCCTTTTAGATAAGCCATTTTTTTAGATGAGCTGCTTAGATTAATTTCTAATAAATTTTAATTAATTATTCTCATAACGCTATAAATAAGTTTTCTAAAAATTCTGCCTCTTGCAGCTTCAACGGAGAAAATAAGTGTGAAAAGAAGCGAAAAGAGATTTAGGGTGATTGGAATTTTGATCGCTATTGCTCTTGTCTCAGCCTGTTCGACTTCCCCCCCTAGAGCGCCAGTAGTGGATGCTAGCCCAATACCCTCTCACCGCATCAAAACCCATCATGTTTCCCCAGGTGAGACCCTTTATTCCATCGCGCTCCGTTATGATCTAGATTACAAAAAGCTTTCTAGAATCAATAATCTGGGTAGCTCATACCATATTGCACCTGGCCAAATTCTTAATTTGGATGTCAGCCTCGATAAACCCGTAGCCAAACCCCCCACAACACCGCCTCGCCCTCGACCTAAACCTGTCGCTAGAGCGCCGGTTAAGGCATCTCCTGCTCCTAAAAATCAATCGATTTTGAAGCCAGTCCCGCAGCCGGTCGCTAGAGCTGCTAGTTCATTGGTGTGGAATTGGCCAATTAAGGGGGAAGTATTAGAAACGTTCCAGTCCAATGGAGGACTAAACAAGGGTATTGATATTCGCGGGAAATTGGGTGAGCCTGTGCTGGCAGCTGCTGATGGGGAAGTTGTTTACTCAGGGTCAGGGCTGCGGGGATACGGAAAATTGGTCATCGTCAAACACAACGAGCAGTTCCTGAGTGCCTATGCGCACAATCGGGTGTTGGTGGTGACTGAGGGGGATAAAGTCAAAGCGGGACAGAAGATAGCGGAAGTGGGTTTCTCTGGAACCAATACACCAAAGCTGCACTTCGAAATCCGCCTCGACGGCACACCAGTTGATCCTATGGGTTATCTGCCACGCCTCCAATAATAATCTCCCCTCAACTTAGTTGAGTACCTGCCGATAAGCCACTTAACTTGGCGCGGCGGGGTGGGGCGAAAGCCAAAAGCTATGCCTGCGCCTTTGTAACGAGAGTTGAGAGTCGGTGAGGGATTTTTGTTGCCGAACCGAAAGGCAGTCCAGACGGAAATTGCCGATATCAGCTTAGAGTTCATCTTACAAAAAGCAAGTTCTTGTTGTTACGCCAATCAGGTGCGTATTTGAGCTTAGAAAAATAACCTATTGGTCCGAGGATTATGCAATGGCAGCTCAACATTTCGATTTAGATTCTTTTAAAGCCGACGATGACGCTATTTTTATGGCCGACTTCGACATGGACGAAGATATGGACGTGGCAGCGGAGGATGAATTCGAGCAAATTACCCGCGAACGCAGTCATCTCATCGAAGAAGATCTCTATCAAAAAAATCTCGATGCCACTCAGCTTTATTTAAACGAAATTGGTTTTTCCCCGCTGCTCAGTGCCGACGAAGAAGTATTTTTCGCGCGCAAAGCATTACGTGGTGATGAAGCTGCGCGCAAGCGTATGATCGAAAGTAACCTGCGCCTCGTCGTGAAAATTTCCCGTCGGTATGTAAATCGTGGTTTGGCGCTTCTGGATCTGATTGAAGAAGGCAATCTTGGTTTGATTCGCGCAGTGGAAAAATTCGATCCCGAGCGCGGCTTCCGTTTTTCCACATACGCCACTTGGTGGATCCGTCAGACCATTGAGCGCGCGATCATGAACCAGACCCGCACCATTCGCCTGCCGATTCACGTCGTAAAAGAATTAAATGTGTACTTGCGCGCTGCCCGCGAATTGTCACAAAAATTGGATCATGAACCCTCTCCAGACGAAATTGCCCGTTTGCTGGAAAAGCCCGTTGAAGATGTCGAGAAAATGTTGAGTCTCAATGAGCGCGTCACCTCAATGGACACTCCAGTGGGGCCTGCATCCGACAAAACCTTGGTGGATACGGTTGCAGATCAACAGGTTTCCGATCCAGTCGAGCTGCTGCAAGACAGCGACCTGAGCGCGAGCTTGGACGGCTGGCTCGATGAGTTGAGCGAAAAACAACGTGAGGTGGTTGCGCGCCGTTTTGGCTTGCGCGGGCACGAATCCAGCACTCTGGAAGAAGTGGGTCGTGAAATTGGTTTAACTCGTGAGCGGGTGCGTCAAATCCAAGTGGAAGCGTTGCGTCGTCTGCGGGATATATTGGAAAAACAAGGTTTAAATGCTGAAGCGCTGTTTGGAACTGCTTGATAAGTATTTTCGCTGCCTGCCAGGGATGGCTGTTTTAATTCTGCTTCCTTTCCCTTCTTCCCTGTCTAATACCTTATTCAAATGTCACCCCGCGCCACAGTTGGCGCGGGGTGTATGTATTTATCGCTGCAGATGTTTCAGTTTGTCTGGTACACCATCCCATTGTTCGGCGTCGGGCATGGCATCTTTTTTCTCGGTGATGTTAGGCCAAATGGCGGCCAGTTCGGCGTTCAGCTCCAAATATACTTCCTGACCTTCCGGCAGCTCGTCCTCAGAAAAAATAGCGTCGACAGGACACTCGGGTTCGCAGAGGGCGCAATCGATACACTCGTCCGGATGGATTACCAGGAAATTCGGACCTTCGTAAAAACAGTCTACCGGGCAGACTTCGACACAGTCAGTGTGTTTGCAGTTGATGCAGTTATCGCCCACTACGAATGTCATGTGAATCGCACCTCTTGGGTTGGCTAAGCTATAGGCGCGGCATTTTAACAGGAGTTAGCGGAATTTAAACCCTGGGAATGCCGCATAGGCTTATCGCTTCAGCAGGTCTTTCAGCTCATAAAGTGTTTGCAATGCGGCGAGCGGCGTGAGGCCGTCCAGATTGAGATCTTTGATGCGTTTTTCCAGGGGGCTCGGCCCAGTGGGCGCAAACAGATCTGCCTGCAATACATCAGCTTTGCCCGAGCGGATATTGCGCCGGCTCTCCACCGCGGGAGCAGCGGAGACTACCTCCACGCTGAGTTTTTGCCCTCCCTGTTCCAGTTGATTGAGCTGTAGCCGAGCGGATTCCAAGACGGCTTGCGGTATTCCGGCGAGTTTGGCCACTTGCAGGCCGTAGCTCTTGCTGGCCGGGCCTTGGCGGATGTTGTGAAGAAACACAATATTGTCGTGGTGTTCTGTAGCATCGAGATGCACATTCGCCATTTCGGGAATCATATTCGGCAGGGTTGTGATCTCGAAGTAATGGGTGGCAAATAAAGTAAATGCGTTCACCTGTCGCGCCAGATGCTCAGCGCACGCCCAGGCGAGGGAAAGGCCGTCATAGGTGCTGGTACCGCGGCCGATCTCGTCCATCAACACCAAGCTGGAGGCGGTCGCATTGTGGAGGATATTCGCGGTTTCGGTCATCTCCACCATAAAAGTGGAACGCCCGCCGGCCAAATCGTCAGACGACCCGATCCGGGTAAAAATACG
>JAEZGT010000037.1 GCA_023416875.1 Pseudomonadota bacterium | reverse complement strand
ACGGGTTTTTCAACTAATTCCTAACTTTCAAACCGGCCATTTATGCCGGTTTTTCAACACTATCCGCGCGCCATGACAGTCGATCACGACATGTAAAGGCCGCCATTTACGTGGATGGTCTCACCGGTGATATAAGCGGCACCATCACTGCAAAGGAACTGAACAACGCTGGCGATTTCCTCAGGCTGCCCGAGACGGGCCAAAGCTATGCCGGCAACTAATGCATTGCGTTGCTCTTCAGGCAGCGCACGAGTCATATCGGTATCAATGAATCCCGGAGCAACAGCGTTAACGGTGATACTGCGTGAGCCGATCTCTTTTGCAAGCGAGCGGGTAAAACCCATAACCCCTGCTTTAGTAGCGGAGTAGTTGGTCTGTCCCGCGTTACCCATAGCGCCAACGATGGAGCTAATGTTGACGATTCGCCCCCAGCGCGCTTTTAACATGCCCCGCAGACAAGCTTTGCTCAGACGGTAAACCGCACTGAGATTGGTGTTAATAACGTCAAACCACTCCTCGTCCGACATGCGCATCAACAAATTGTCTTTGGTGATCCCGGCGTTGTTGACCAGCACAGTGACCGTACCGAAATCGCGGGTCACAGTTTCCAGCAATTGATTTACGGAATCCGCGTCAGTGACATTGAGCACCATACCGCGGCCTTCGATACCCAGATCGCGCAGGCGATTGCCAATCTGCTCAGCGCCCCCAGCCGATGTCGCAGTACCGATCACCAACATGCCCGCCTTTCCGAGACTTTCGGCAATTGCCGCTCCTATTCCCCGGCTTGCTCCCGTAACCAAGGCGATTTTTTTATCTGCCATTTTTTATCCTCGTTATTGTTGTTAAGAGTGGCTCTGAACAACTTGCGCCAATGCATCAGCGTTATCCGTGCTCAGCACCGACAACTCTTTGTTGATTCGTTTGACCAGGCCTGCCAAAACCTTACCCGGGCCACACTCCACCACACTGGTGATGCCCTGCTCGGTCAGTGTCTGCACGCAGGCGACCCAGCCAACCGGTGAATAAATCTGTTCCACCATCAATTTGCGAATGGCTTCGGCATTTGCCTCAGTCTTGGCGGTCACGTTGTGCACCACAGGAATATTGGGAGAGCGGAAATTGACCTTCGCCATATCTTCCGCCAAGCGCTGTGCAGCCGGTTGCATCAAGCTGGTGTGAAATGGCGCGCTAACTGGCAGCGGAAGAGCCCGCTTGGCCCCGGCCGCCTTACAAAGCTCGATTGCCCGATCGACAGCGGCAACATGGCCAGCAATGACCACCTGACCCGGAGAGTTGTAGTTCACTGCACTTACCACTTCATTCTGCGCAGCGTCAGCACAGCATTTTTCGATGAGATCATCCGCCAACCCGATAATCGCCGCCATGGAACCGACCCCTACCGGCACCGCCTCCTGCATATAACGGCCGCGCAGTCGCACCAATTTCACTGCATCTGCAAAATCGAGTGTGCCACCGCACACCAGCGCAGACCACTCACCGAGGCTGTGGCCAGCCAACAGCGCCGGGCGCACAGAAGTTTCAGCGCTAATAACCCGCCATACGGCCACACTGGAGGCCAACAATGCAGGCTGGGAATTTTCAGTAAGATTCAGCTCATCCTGGGTACCGTTCTGAATCAATTGCCATAAATCGTAGCCGAGGGCATCGCTCGCTTCGGCGAAGGTCTCTTTCACTCCGGGCCATTTGTCTGCGATATCGGCGAGCATCCCGATTTGCTGGGATCCCTGGCCGGGAAACACAAAAGCCAGATTTGATTGGGTGGTCATGTAAAGCCTCTGTTAGATTTTTGGAAAAATCACCCCACCACCGTAGCGACCATGGTGTCGATGATTCGATGCGCCGCCTGCTCCCGAGCGACATTAAGGGCTGCGATAAATCCCGCCTCAGTTGCGCCGCCATGGCTTTTCACTACCACACCACTTAGCCCCAAAAGAGAGGCGCCGTTCAGCCGTGCCGGGTCATAGTGTGAAATCCACGAGCGCAACGCCGGCCGCGCCAGCCAACCGGCCAGTCGGCCAGCGATATTGCTCTGAAAGGCATTTTTCAGGGAGTTTTGCAGCAGCTCCGCAGCTCCTTCGCTAGCCTTGAGCAAGGCATTTCCAGTGAAGCCGTCGCATACCACCACGTCAGCCACCCCCCGATAGATATCCCCGCCTTCCACAAAGCCTATGAAGTTCATGCCGGGCTGAACTTTAAGTAGTGCCGCAGACTCCTGCTCGAGCTCACGACCCTTTTGATTCTCCACCCCAACATTCAGCAAAGCGACACGGGGAGAAGCCACACCGTTCAGCTGGGCCAAAGCGGACCCCATGCAAGCGAACTGGCGCAGATGCTCGGCCGAACACTCTAGATTGGCGCCGAGATCCAACACCCAGCAAACGCCGTCTTTACCGGGAACCGCTTTGCAAATCGCCGGGCGCTCTATACCAGGCACAGTGCCGAGCAGGTGTAGACCAAAAGCCATAAGCGCGCCGGTGTTACCACCACTTACGCAAGCGTCGGCTTCACCGGTAGCGACCATCTTTATCGCCAGCGCCATGGATGATTCGCGTTTGTGGCGCAAGGCTGTGCCTGGCCGCTCTTCCATTTTCACTTGAGCTTCGGCAGGTAATATTTTGATTTGACTGGGGAATATTGAAGAGCCAGCAGATAGCTGATCTCTATCGCCAATAAGGGTAAGGCGAACAGACGGATGTAAGCGGGCAAATTTGAGGGCTGCAGAAATGCAAAGGCGGGGACCTGAATCCCCGCCCATTGCATCAATGGCTATGTGAACAGGCCGTGACAATAGCCAACTAAGCCTTATTCTTCGTCTTTGCTCTCGATGACCTTACGGCCACGGTAGAAACCGTCGGGCGTGACGTGGTGACGCAAGTGCTTCTCACCGCTGGTGGAATCGACGGACAGTGTTTTGGCTGTCAGTGCGTCGTGCGAACGGCGCATACCGCGACGTGAACGGGTTTTACGGTCTTGTTGAACTGCCATGGCAATTTCTCCTGGAAATTATCGGGAGTCAAAAATCCCGACCCTATTGTTTCATCTTGTCTTTCAGTTGCTGGAGCACCTGAAAAGGATTTTTCGTTTCGGCTTCGCCGCCTTCCTCAACTTCATCCTCAGCCGGGATTTGCCCGCAGGGATAATCGTGAAAGCTCACATAAGGAAGATTGAGCAAAATTTCTTCTTCGAGCAGTGCGTAGAGATCAGTCTCTTCCGAATCCACGATCCAAGGATCATAAATCCCTGCAATTTCGCGGGACGACTCCTCATCCCAAACCACCGCCAGACTGATATCGCAATCAAGCGAGAGCGGCATAGGTTCCAAACACCGCTGGCATTGCATTCGCACATCGACCGCCAGATTTCCTTTGACGACCCTCTCACGCTGTTCATCGACTTGGAACGCTAGCGCAGCGTAAGCCTTGTCGAGAACAACTTGGTTTTCCATCAGTCGCGATAACTCTTCAACGGGAGCATAACCCCGCAACATTACCCCCTGCTGGCAAAACCTGCGGGGATCAACGATGCGTGGCAGGATGTTTTTTGAGGTACCGTCTGACATAGGCGCGCAATCATATTGACTTGCCTGGGCAGTGTCAAAGAAAACGTGATAGATTTCGGCGCTTTTGGAGCCAGCCATGGGTCTTGCAGGCCAAAATCTCATCCTTGCCTCCAGTTCGGTGTATCGGCAGCGCCTACTCCTTCAGCTAAAAGTCTCGTTTACTTGTATTTCTCCCGATATCGACGAATCCTCCCTCCCTAACGAATCCGCAGACGCCCTTACCCGTCGCCTCGCCATCACCAAAGCTGCGCGCATTCTTCAGGATAATCCGGGAGCGCTGGTCATCGGCTCCGATCAGGTTGCGGACCTGGACGGGGCAGTATTGGGGAAGCCGTATGATCCGGAACGGGCTATTGCACAATTGACCCAGTGTTCTGGCAAAACAGTGCGCTTTTATACGTCTGTTGCACTGCTGTCGTCCGGTATGCAGCAAGTAGATGTGGTGACGACCTGGGTGCGCTTCCGCGCTCTCACCGACGAGCAGATACGCGCTTATATAAAGAAGGAAGAACCTCTGGATTGCGCAGGTAGCTTTAAGTGCGAAGGCTTGGGTGTCGCTCTGTTCGAGTCAATACAAAGTGACGATCCCTCCGCCTTGATCGGGCTACCGTTGATTAGCCTTACCCGAATGCTTCATGCGGTCGGGCTCGATGTGCTGACGCAGTGATCAGCGTATTTCCGGAACAGCATCTCCTTTAATAGCCAGAGCGACACCTTTCCCGATGGATACACCGAAATCCTGGAGCAGCATTTTCAGAGGTGAATCCTTGATCGTGTAGTCCCGCAGATCCTCTTCCCCAACAACCTCCCGAGCGACATAGCGGGCCCCGCCCAAACCATCCACTAGACCAAGAGCCAGAGCTTGCTCGCCGTTCCAAATCAGGCCACTGGTGATCTCCTCCGTCAACTGCAGGCGATCACCCCTTCCCGCTTTAACCGCACCAATAAATTGCTCGTGTGTCTTTTGCAGCACTTCCTGCCAGAAGAGTTTCTCCTCCTCTTTCACGGGAGAAAATGGATCCAAAAATGCTTTGTGCTCCCCCGCAGTAAAGTGGCGGCGCTCAACACCTAACTTGTTCAATGCTTCGACAAAGCCAAAACTTGAAGCGGTCACCCCGATCGACCCCACAAGACTGGCTTTATCCGCATAAATCTCATCAGCAGCTGACGCTACGTAATAGCCGCCGGACGCCCCTATATCTGCAATAACGGCATATAGCTTTTTATCTGGATGCAGAGATTTGAGGCGGAGCATCTCGTCATAGATATAACCCGACTGCACCGGACTGCCGCCCGGACTGTTGATCGCCAAAATGACCGCCTTGGCGTGATTATTTTTGAATGCGTTGCGCAATGCCTCACCCACCTTACCGGCGCTGGCGCTTTCATCTGCCGCGATAACACCATCGAGACGCACCACTGCCACATGCGGCTTGGCATAGGGAACACTGACGCCGCCTGAACGTGCGCCAATAAAAAACGTGCCGAGCAAAATAAAGAGGTAAACAAAGGTCAATGATTTAAAAACCACGCCCCAGCGGCGCGATTTTTTCTGCTCGCTATAGGTATCGCGCAACAGATCTTCGAGCAGTAACCAGTCGCGGTTGGGATCATTGGGATTGATCTGGGACTTTTTCGAGCTCCACATAATTGCAATTCCTCAAGGCCGGCCGGAACCGGCTCGGACAGGCAGAGTTTTAATATCGGGAAAATGGTCGAGACACAACACCGGCTCATAGGGTCGCAGCCGCTCTATGGCGTGGGCGCCATAGCTCACCGCTACCCTCGGCATATCGGCGCGGCGTGCCATTTCCATATCGTATTCGGTATCTCCCACCATCACCGCCTCGGATGCTGGGCAGCGAAACTCGGTCAACAACTCACGCAGCATGGTGGGATCGGGTTTGGAGCGGGTTTCATCCGCGCAGCGACTCCCGTGAAAAAAGCTTTGCATTCCCAGATCGTCAAGAATGCGCGTCAATCCGCGCCGGCTTTTGCCGGTGGCGATGGTCAAGCGATAGCCCTCGTCGCGCAACTGATGAAGCGTCTCTTCCACGCCACGAAAGAAACCCATCGGCGACTGGTCATCCGCAATAAAAAACTCGGAATAGGCGCGGCTCAGCACATTTAGTGACTCCAGCGATGCATCCGGAAAAAGGCTGCTCACCGCTTCGGGCAAGCCAAGACCAATGATGTTCAGGACTTCGAAATCCTCCAAATCCCTGAGGCCGACCTTACGTGCGGCAAGCTGCATGCAGCGGACGATTTTTCCCGTCGAGTCGCACAAGGTGCCGTCCCAGTCAAAAATAAACAGCATAAATTAAAGCTTCTTGGTAACGAAAAGATGGCCGGAGGCTTGGCGCAATTTTAGTAGCAGATCTCCCAGGTCGTGAGGAAGTGGCGCCGTGACGGACAAGCTTTTGCCATCTGGCAGAGTCAGATCGAGTTTTTCCGCATGCAGGAAAAGGCGCCGACTGCCCATTTCGCGAAAGGATTCATTCAAAGGCGTATCACCATATTTATCATCTCCGACCAGGGGGCAGCCTTTATGGAGAGCATGCACACGGATCTGATGAGTGCGACCGGTCACCGGTGAAGCCCTCACCAGAGTTGCCTGGGGGAACGACTCCAATACCTCGAAGCGCGTCAATGACTGTTTGCCTTCGTTATTCACCCGCACGATCCGTTCACCGTTGTTTTGCAGAAACCGCTTTAAGGGCACGTCGACTGTCATAACGCCTTTCGGCCAAGCTCCTTGCACCAGCGCAAGATACGACTTCTGCACACCTTCGCGCTCACGCAGACCCTCCTGGAAATACTTCAGCGCGGAGCGCTTGCGGGCTATCATCACGCAGCCGGACGTCTCGCGGTCGAGGCGATGAATCAGCTCGAGGAAACCGTGATGACCCGGCATCTGGCGCAGCGCTTCGATCAGACCAAGGGAGATTCCGCTACCGCCATGAACGGCTAATCCCGCCGGCTTGTTGACGATCAACAGCCCTCCTTCGTCGTAAAGAATCGACTGCTGTAGATGTTGTACAAGGGACTGTCCCGGGGCCGCAACAGGTTGTGTTTCCGCCAGCCGGAGCGGCGGCACTCTGACGACATCACCAATTTGCAGGCGCAAATCCGGTTTCGCCCGGCCCTTGTTGACTCTTACCTCACCTTTGCGGATCACCCTATAGACTGCTGATTTGGGTACACCTTTCAGCCGGGTTGCCAGATAGTTGTCCAGCCGCTGCCCCTCTTCGTCCGCACTGACAGTGAATAACTGGACTTTGGCCGACATCTGCAATCCCCGGTTGGAAAAGGCGGCATATTACCAGTTTGGTGACACGATCCTCCTGTGAAACATGCATTTTCCCCTTGCCAATCAAATCGCCGCCGGTCAAAGACTCTGATCACAAAATTGAAACCCTACTTGCGAGCTGCTATATTCGGAGTCTGTGCGACTACTGGAACCCCACTGCTTCTGCCGACTTGAAACGTCGCAGCGCTATACGAAGCAGCACCATGGGTGAATATCCGGCAGCCACACAAATTGGCCGTTGTGCAGGCCGCAACAAAGAACGTAGACGTCCGGCAATCCGGCCGGACAAAAACTAAGATTGAGATCTGCGCTTTAGAGGGCGCACCCGACAAGAAATATCAAGAAGAAGAATAAGGAGATCTGTGTAGCAGATCCTGCGTTTGAGTCCAGCCCAGGTGTTTTGGTTAGAATCCGCCCAAAGCGTTGAATCACGAAAAACCAAACTCAAACCCGCAGCCGTGAATGCATGCCACCGCCGTTATCGGTCAGCAGTCACAACGAAACGCTACACAAGGCTGATGCAAGCCCCATACATCTCCCCGCCTACTGAAGACCATAGTTTGAAAAGACTGACGACAGAACAGACCTTAAGCCACAGAGCGAGCCATCATCGGCTCACACGGCAAGCCAGCACTCAGCTGACCTCCCGATCAGGCCAGGCGATCCGCGTATTTGTGCGCCTGACCAAAGGCTTTCGGCAAGACCCACCTGTAAAATCCGGTCCCGCTATCACGCTTCGAGGCAATTCCGTCTCTGATTCTCTCCTAGGGTGTTCTTACTGAGCGCACATCTCACAACCGAGATATGCCAATGAAAAGAATGCTTATTAACGCAACACAGCCCGAAGAAATCCGGGTTGCCATGGTGGATGGCCAATGGCTTTACGACCTGGATATTGAAGACCGTCAGAAAGAACAGAAAAAAGCCAACATTTACAAAGGTAAAATCACCCGCGTTGAAGCGAGCCTCGAAGCCGCTTTCGTCGACTATGGCGCAGAGCGCCACGGTTTCCTCCCTCTCAAAGAGATCTCCCGCGAATACTTCCTCCGCCAAGACCAATCGGACGGCAGGGTCCGCATCAAAGACGTCATCAAAGAAGGGATGGAAGTCCTGGTTCAGGTTGAGAAGGAAGAGCGCGGCAACAAAGGCGCCGCCCTGACCACTTTTATCAGCCTCGCCGGCCGCTACTTGGTATTGATGCCCAATAATCCCCGAGCGGGCGGCATCTCCCGTCGCATTGATGGCGATGACCGTAGCGAACTCAAAGATGCAATGAGCCAGCTGGAAGTGCCCAACGGCATGGGCGTAATCGTACGCACCGCTGGCGTTGGCCGCAGCGCCGAAGATCTGCAATGGGACTTGAACAGCTTGATGCAGCTGTGGGAAGCCATCAAAAAACAAGCAGACGAAGTCAAAGCCCCGCATTTCCTCTGGCAGGAAGGCAACGTCATTATCCGCGCCATCCGCGACTATCTGCGCCCGGATATCGGTGAGGTGATGGTCGACAACCGCCAAGCGTACAATGACTGCATCGATTACATGACGCGAGTCATGCCGCAGAACAAAAACAAAGTGAAGTTCTATGAAGAGCAGGTCCCGCTCTTCAATCGTTTTCAAATCGAAGGCCAAATCGAAACCGCGTTCGAACGCGAAGTAAAGTTGCCCTCAGGCGGATCCATCGTAATCGACGTGACCGAAGCACTGGTAAGTATCGACATCAACTCGTCGCGCGCAACCAAGGGTGCGGACATCGAAGAAACCGCCCTGGCAACCAACCTCGAAGCGGCTGATGAGATCGCCCGCCAAATGCGACTGCGTGATATCGGCGGCTTGATTGTCATCGACTTCATCGATATGCAGCCGGTCAAAAACCAGCGCGAAGTAGAAAATCGCATGCGCGACGCTCTCAGCATGGACCGCGCACGAGTACAGATTGGCCGCATTTCCCGTTTCGGCCTACTGGAGATGTCACGCCAGCGCCTGCGCCCGTCACTGGAAGAAACCACCTCCAAAATCTGCCCTCGCTGTAACGGTCAAGGTACGATTCGCAGCACCAAATCCCTGGCGCTGTCGATTCTGCGACTGGTGGAAGAAGAGGCTAAAAAAGAGCGCAGCGCCGAAATTCGCGCTGTGGTACCCGTCACTGTCGGCACTTTCCTGCTGAATGAAAAGCGCAACGCCATCCTGAGTATTGAACAACGTCACAATGCCCGTGTTGTGATTCTACCCAACGCCGACATGGTCACACCGCACTTCCATGTAACCCGCCTGCGCGATGACGACATAGAAGAAGTTCAAGAAAGCTACAAAATCACGTTCGAGACTACGGAAGAAGAACTGGAAGAAGCTATAGAGGCTCGTACGGGTGCGGCGCATTTGCCGAAACCGTCCGTACAACACTCTACTCCCGCCATGCCAGTACCAGAGCCACGCGCCGCCGAACCTGTGCCAGCTGCCGCAGCTCCCACTAAACAACCAGGGCTGCTGAGTAAGATCATCAAAGCAATCACCAGCTTGTTCGAACCCGCCAAAGCGGAAGAACCAGCAGAGGTGAAACGCCCACAGCAAAGACACCAGCACTCTGACAACCGCCGCCACCACCATCGGCGGGACCGTCGTGACGCGCGCGATGCACGCAACCGCGACAAGATCACCGACAACCTGAGCCACAAGTCCGAAGCCAAGAATAAGGACAACGAGCCGAAGGAACAGAGAGAGCAGCGCGAGCCTCGTTCCGAGCGGGAAGGCAATGGCAACCGCAATGATCGTGGTCGCAATCGCCGCAATCGACGCCGCAATGAGGGTGGTGAATCTGTAGCTGCGGATAACACCCGCGAAGCATCCACTGTTGGAGAAGTTATTGAGAGTCCGACAGAAAATGAAAACTTTCCGGCACGACGCCCCAACAACCGGCGCGGCCGCAATAACGAGCGTCAACGCGGTCCCAGGTTGGAGGTTGGTGAAAAATTAGAGGTCGGTGAAAGCCTGGCAGCTCAAGTGAGCGCTCAGACAGAGGTTCCAGTTCAAACCCCGGCAAGACCTATCGAAGCGCGCCACGAGCAAGCAGCTGCGCCAGTGGTCGCTCCGGTTAGAGTTGAACCTGTAGCGCTGAAGACAGAACTCCCCGTTGTGAAGCCTGAAGTCGCTGCACCAATTGTGGAAGCTACAGCCGACATTCCCGCCCTGCCGGTCACAGAAGAAAGCGTGGCTGCGGTTGCAGTTGCGACCGAAGCTGCAGCGGAACCGGTAGCGAACACGGCCAGAGAGCCCGAATTGACCGCAGC
>JAEZGT010000007.1 GCA_023416875.1 Pseudomonadota bacterium | reverse complement strand
ATCTGAAACCCCGCCCAAACCTGGTCGCCGGTACCGGTTTCGCTAATCCACAGACACTCGGCGCCGAGGGTGATGGTTGGGCGTCCCGAATTGACTTCAAAAGCGACCTGGTAGAGGTTGTCCTCCTTCAGCCCGCCGTCGCTGATGACCATGAAGCCGGCATCATGCACATTGGCCAGAGTGCCGAGCTCCAAGCCTGACACGGTGTCGCGCACACAGATTTCATCGTCGATGGGGATACGCACCTGGGTGCGTTTTTCACTGCCACTACTGCGGTTACTTAGGTTCACGCTCTGTGCCTCCAGATTGGGCTTCAGCCTGGGCGTTCAGTTTTTGGAAGATATTCTCCAACGCCCTCTCAAAAAACGGTTTGGAACTACCAGCAATAATTTTAGCCCGCTTTGCAATCATTTCACGTGCGATCTCCAAGCCAGACATCATCGCGACCTTCTTACCCATTTGATCCACCAGCATGTAATGCGATGTGCGGGCGTTGTACCAGGCGATCTTTAAGCGCCGCCCGCCTTCGAATTCAAACCAAGTGCCGAATTCGATTAGCTTGAGGTTCTCGACAATCTTCTCCTCCTCCTTGGAAATATCGCTCTCTTCCACCGTGTGGCCGGCCTTCTCCGCCGCGATCTTTTCCAGCTTGTCACGCATAGGCGCGGGCGCAGGCTCGGCCTTTTTCTTCTGCTGCGCCATTTCGATCAGCGATGAAACAGCCTCCAACAGCTTTCTGCCTTTGACCTGGTCGTAGCCGATGGTTTCGAAACCCGCTTCTATATCGCGCAGCAGCGCGGGTGCCAATTCCGCCTGGCGCTCGAGATCGGCGGAGGTGGACTTGGGCTCGATCACCCAGAGCAGGTCGTCCACCACCGCCAGGGCGTTGGCCCATTTTTCCGATTTTTCGCCATAGCGCAGCAGAGCAAAAGACATATAGTCCGACCAGGGCTGCAGCGCAAAGAGCAGCACCGCGGAGGGCAGTTCTTTGTCGTCGGTGCGTTTGCGGACCTCTTCATTGACCCGCAGCTTGACCTCGCGCAGACGCTCCTCGCCCTGGGCTTTTTCCGCCGCGCGCTTCTCCATCAACTCCTGGCGGCGGATGATGTTCTTGGTGTAGGTGTTGAACTCCAGCAGCAGCTCGGCAATCACGCGCACGTCGTTTTTGAAATCGCGCAGAACCCGGTCCACCACATCCTTGATCTTGTTGTACATATCGTGCTGCACGGTGCCATCGTTACCGACCCAGCGGATGCCCGCCTCCGCCAGGCTGTTGAGCAGCATGCGCGCCGGGTGTTCTGGCTGCTCGAAAAAGCCGGGGTCGATAAATGCCAGTTTGAGAAACGGCGTGTGCATATAGCTGAGCAGTGCTTTGATGGAGTCCGGCAGGTTTTCATCTTTCAACATGTACTCAAACACCATGCCGACTAGGTCGATAGTGTGCATATCCGCCGGCGACACCTTGCTGTCGCGGGTAGACTTCGACTGTTGAAACTGCTGCGCCAGAGACGACAGCACCTGACCGAGATCCACAGGTGGCAGTGCACCCGTATCGAGGGGAGAGCCAACGACCCCAGCTGCGGAGCCCTGCAGCGCCTGCAGGGCTCCCATCAACTGATCGGCCGATATCACAAAGCCCGGCCCAATCGGGCCACTGCCCGGGACAAAGGCAGCAAAGGGATTTTCAGTAGTCGCGATTCTAATACCGTCTCCCACGGTCCCCCCAGCTGGCGCATCGCCGCGCATGCTTATCTGTAGGCCGCGAATAGCCTGAAGCAACGCGCTTTGATACTGCGCCGAGGGCAAGCTGGGATCGGGAACGGGGATAGCACCGTGATAGGCGAGGGGCAGGCCCTGTGACGGCGGTGCCGCCGCACCCGCTCCCACCGGACCGGCATCGCCACTGCGCGCCTGAGCCGGACTCACCCGCGGCGGGTTATAGCGCAGATTGGGCAATACTCCCGCTTTTTTCAGATACTCGTTGATATCGTCAATAACATTTTTCGCCAACTGTGACAGGCGCTGTTCGTAGACGCGGTAAGCGGTGTTTTTGGTTTTGGAGGTGAGTGGAATCAACCGCAACGCACGTCGCAGAGACTCACATAACTGAATAGGCGCCGCCGGATTGCTGGCCTCGATCACCTGCTCACCGCCGTTGAGGATGGCGAAGCGCTGGTTGAGTGCCCAGATTGGCTCCGCGTAAAGCACATCGACCTTCTGAACCATGGTAGATAGCGTGATGGTTTCCTCCAGTTCGTCATTGTCGACCAGGGAGAGTTCGCCACCGCCTCCACCGCTTTGCAGTTCAGTGTGCAGCTCCTTTTTCTTGAATTTGACGAAGCCCTCGGCGATATAACCACAGTAATAACGCTCCAGCTCGTGCTGGCTGCGACGGAACAGACGTTGGATGCCACTGATCTCCGAAACTTCCTGGTTTGACTTGGCCGAGTCCATTTCCTGACTAAAAGCCTCATCCAGATTGCGCAGGTAAAGCTGAAAGGCTACCTTGGCGTGCTCGCTCGCCAGCGCCTGACATTTCTTAAGATGCGTGACGATATGCTCACTGGTCAGCGGCACCGCAGGTGCGGCATCGACTTCAGCTTTCGCTGTGGAAGGATCATTTCTTATTAAACGTGACATACGGTGTGTTCCGTTGGCCGCCAGCGAGCACGGCGGCAAAGAATTGCAGAGATATCCTAACCCGGAGCCGCAGCTGCGGCACGCTAAAAGCGATGCATAGGCAAGAAATATGCTAACTCGCGCATACGTCACTGCCGCAGCGCATCAATCGTTATAACAATCATTCACACAGCTTAAATCTTAGGCACCCATCACAGGAGATACAAATTGCCAATCTATGACATCTACGGCCTGGGCGCCGCTCTGGTCGACACCGAAATCACCGTAAGCGATGCGGATCTCGCTGCATTCGGGGTAGAAAAAGGCGTCATGACCCTCGTAGACGAAGCTCGCCAGCACACCCTGCTGCGCCACCTGGAAGGCCATCTCTGCCATGCATCCCGCGCGAGCGGTGGCTCCGCGGCCAACAGCATCATTGCTGCGCAGTACTTCGGTGCCAAAACGTTTTACAGCTGCAAAGTCGCCGATGATGAAAACGGCCGCTTCTATCTCAACGATCTCGCCAAGGCGGGGGTTGCCTACCCCGAGCGCCTGGGACAGCCGTCCGGTATCACCGGTAAATGTCTGGTGATGATCACTCCAGACGCCGAGCGCACGATGAACACCTTCCTCGGCATTAGCGCCACCCTCTCTAGGGCGGAAATTGACGAAGAGGCGCTGAAAGCGTCGAAATATGTCTATATTGAGGGATATTTAGTCACGTCACCCACGGGCCGGGACGCGGCCATACGCCTGCGTGAGATCGCAAAACAACACGCTGTCAAAACCGCCGTCAGCTTGTCGGATCCAGCCATTGTCGAATACTTTTGCGAGGACCTGCGCACCATGGTCGGGGAGGACATCGATTTATTGTTCTGCAACCTCGCCGAGGCTCTGCAATTTACCCAGACCCGCAATCTTGAGGATGCCTGCACAGGTCTGCGCAAAGTGGCCAAAACCTTCGCCATCACGCTGGGTGGTGAAGGCGCGGCCATATTCGATGGCGAGCGGTTGATCACTGTACCCGCACCCAACGTTGTCGCGGTGGATACCAACGGCGCCGGTGACATGTTTGCAGGTGCATTTCTCTATGCCATCACTCGCGGCCAGGATTACGCTGCGGCCGGAGCACTCGCAGTGCGGGCGGCGGCGGAAGTGGTCAGCCAATTCGGCCCGCGATTGCGACCGGAGCAACACCAG
>JAEZGT010000406.1 GCA_023416875.1 Pseudomonadota bacterium | reverse complement strand
CCAGTTCGAGCGCACGCTGATTATTGCGGACGAGGGCAGCCAAGTGAGTTATCTGGAAGGTTGTACCGCACCTATGCGCGACGAAAATCAATTGCACGCAGCGGTAGTGGAATTAGTCGCGCTGGATAATGCTTTCATTAAATATTCCACTGTGCAGAATTGGTACCCCGGTGATGCGGAAGGTAAAGGCGGTATTTATAACTTTGTCACTAAACGCGCGGTTGCACACACTAATGCGCGAGTTTCCTGGACTCAGGTGGAGACCGGCTCCGCTGTTACCTGGAAGTACCCGAGCTGCATTTTGAAAGGCGACAACAGTATCGGCGAATTTTATTCCGTCGCGCTGACCAACAATTTCCAGCAGGCGGATACCGGGACGAAAATGATCCACCTGGGCAAAAATACCCGCTCCACCATTGTGTCCAAGGGTATTTCCGCCGGTAAAAGCTCCAACGCTTATCGTGGCCTCGTGCGTATGAATCCGGGCGCAAGTGGTGCGCGCAATTACACCCAGTGCGATTCGCTGCTGATCGGCGATCAATGCGCTGCGCACACTTTTCCCTACATCGAAAGTAAAAATCCTTCTGCCGTGATTGAACACGAGGCCACCACATCAAAAGTCAGTGATGACCAATTGTATTTATGCCAGCAGCGCGGCATCAGCGCGGAAAAAGCCGTGTCCATGATCGTCAACGGCTTCTGCAAAGAAGTGTTTAAAGAATTGCCCATGGAATTTGCAGTGGAGGCGGGCAAACTTCTGGAAGTCAGCCTTGAAGGTTCGGTCGGTTGATCATCGCCGGTTTCATTATTGTTTGAATGGCGCAGATCTGCGCAAACATCGGAGAACGTAGTTAATGCTGTCGATTCGTGACCTGCACGCGAGTGTGGACGACAAGGCTATATTAAAAGGCTTGAACCTTGAGGTTAAGGCCGGTGAAGTGCATGCCATCATGGGCCCCAATGGGTCGGGCAAAAGCACCACAGGGCATATTCTCGCCGGCCGTCCCGGTTATGAAGCGACCGCCGGTCAAATTGAATTTCTGGGCAAAAATCTGCTCGAGCTGGATACCGAAGAGCGTGCCCGCGAAGGTTTATTCCTCGCGTTTCAATATCCGGTGGAAATTCCCGGTGTTAGCAACATGGAATTTTTGAAAGCGGCCGTGGACGCGCAGCGTGAACATCGCGGTGAGCCGCCGTTGGATGCTGTCAGCTTTATGAAAAAAGCGCGGGAGATCTGCAAAGCGGTCAACCTCGACCAGTCATTTCTCAAGCGCGGTGTTAATGAAGGTTTTTCCGGCGGCGAGAAAAAGCGCAACGAAATCATGCAAATGATGCTGCTGGAGCCGAAGCTGGCAATTCTTGATGAAACCGACTCCGGCCTCGACATCGATGCTTTGCAAATTGTCGCCCAGGGCGTCAATGCACTGCGCAGTCCTGAGCGCGCGTTTATTGTGGTGACACACTATCAGCGCCTGCTGGACTACATAGTGCCGGATTATGTGCATGTGCTAGCTGGCGGTCGCATTATTAAATCCGGTGATAAATCACTAGCGCTTGAGCTGGAAGAAAAAGGCTATGGCTGGCTCGAGAACGAGGTTGCCTGATGACGCAAGTTCTCCAGCGGTTGGCGGAAATCAAACCACAAAGCCCGGATTGGCTGCGCGGAATTAATGCGGCGGGCGCGGCCGTATTGCGCGGAGCGAGCTGGCCAACGCGCAAAACCGAGCAGTGGAAATACACCTCGCTGCGCGCACTTGAACAGACGGATTATTTTGCGCGGCGCGGGCATTTGCCTGGAGATTTGGCTGGCCTGGCCGACGCGTTTGCGATCAAGGGTTTTTCCGCGCATCGGTTGGTTTTCGTCAATGGTGTTTATTCTGCGGCTTTGTCTGACATCACTGATCTGCCGGCCAATGTGGACCTGGTTTCCTTTGCGGACGCCAATGCCGATCAAGCCGCAAAAATTCGTGCCGGGATCGGCAGTGTGGTAGAACCGGAGCGGCATTTATTTGCGGCGGTGAATAATCAGCTGCTTGATGCAGGTGTGTTTTTGCGCATTGGTAAAAATGTGCAGCTGCAAAAGCCGGTGCAAATCGTCTGGCTGACCAGTGTCAGCGAGAACGCCTTTCATGTTCCTCAACGCCTGTTGGTATTGCTGGAGGCGAATGCCTCAGCCGCTGTGTTGGAACAATTCGTTTCGTCTGGTGAAACACAGTCCTGCTTTACACATGGTGTTACCGAAATCAGCCTTGGCGAAGGCGCGCAGTGTGAGCACCAGCGGCTGCATCTGGAAGGGCCGGGTGCGTTGCATGTCGGCGGGGTGTACGCCGCGCTCGGGGCTAATTCCCGTTTTAATAGTTTTCACCTGGCTCTGGGCAGCGCGTTGAAGCGTATTGACGTAGTCGTCAACCACAATGGTCCCGGCGCCGACTGCGTATTGAATGGCGTATATCTGCCGCGGGAAAACCAGCAGATCGACTATCACACCTGTATTGAGCATCGTGTGCCCCATTGCACGACGCAGGAAGTGTTCCGCGGCATAGTGGCCGACAGTGCCAAAGCGGTTTTTAACGGACGCATTCACATTCACCCCAACGCGCAGAAAACCCTGGCGCAGCTCAGCAACAAAAATCTACTGTTGAGTGACAAGGCGGAAGTGGATACTAAGCCTGAACTGGAAATTTACGCTGATGATGTGCAGTGCGCCCACGGCGCAACAGTTGCTAGGCTGGACGCGAATGCGCTGCATTATTTCCGCACTCGTGGAATATCCCAGCGTGAGGCGGAAGTGATGCTGAGCTTCGGATTTATCAACGAATTGATCGATAAATTGAGCCAACCGGCGCTGGTGAGTTATTTGCGTCCGGTGTTGAGTCAGTGGTTCGCGCAGGATCCGTCCCTGGTGCGCCATTTGCTGGATGCGCCGGAACAGAAAGGTAATCATGTGGAGAGCGAAGTGAGTCATTTCGATCCAGAAAAAATACGCCGGGATTTTCCAATTCTGCAGCAGCACGTCCACGGCCAGCCTCTGGTTTATCTGGACAGCGCCGCTACTACGCAGAAGCCACAGGTAGTGATCGATGCACTGGATCATTATTATCGCGAAGACAATTCCAATGTTCATCGTGCCGCGCACGCGCTGGCAGATCGCGCAACCACTGCATTTGAAAATGCACGCAAAAGAGTTGCTGCATTTATCGGTAGCCCAAAAGCGGAACAGGTTATTTGGACGCGGGGAACCACCGAGTCGATTAATCTGGTGGCGAGTTCCTACGGACGCATTGCGCTGCAGCCCGGCGATAAAATCCTCATCTCCATGCTGGAGCACCACTCCAATATAGTGCCGTGGCAGTTGATCGCGGCGGAGCGGGGCGCGTCGGTTGTGCCCGTTCCCATCGACAATCGCGGCGATCTGGATTTGGCGGCATACAAATCACTGCTGGATGAGCGAGTAAAAATCGTTGCAGTCAACCACGTATCCAACGCTCTCGGTACGGTTAATCCCATTAAGGACATGGTGCGCGAAGCTCACGCCGTTGGTGCGAAGGTATTGGTGGATGGCGCGCAGGCAATCGCGCATTTACCTGTGAATGTGCAGGATCTGGGTTGCGATTTTTACGCATTTTCCGGCCACAAAGCATTTGGGCCGACGGGCGTAGGCGCTCTTTGGGGGCGGGAGTCGTTGTTGGAGCAAATGCCGCCGTATCAAGGCGGTGGTGAAATGATTGAAACGGTGAGTTTTGCCAATACCACTTTCAATCAGCTGCCCTATAAATTCGAAGCGGGTACACCCGATATAGCCGGTGCCATAGGTATGGCGGTTGCGCTGGATTATCTCGCCGCTCAGGATCGCACCGCGCTGCAAGTTTATGAAAATAATTTGTTGCAGGCGGCGATTCTCATGGGCGAGGAAAATGGTCTGCAACGCATAGGCACGCCGCGGCACGCCGCAGGTGTGTACAGCTTTTTAATTCCCGGCGCACATCCTGCTGATGTCGGAACTTTGTTGGATCATCAAGGGGTGGCGGTGCGCACCGGCCACCATTGTGCGCAGCCGTTAATGGCGCATCTTCATATTCCTGGCACTGTGCGGGCTTCTTTGTCCATCTATAACAATATGGACGATTTGCAGCGCCTGTTTGCCGCCATCAACAAAGTCAAAACTTTTTTGCTTTAGCAAGGCGGAGATTGTTTTATGTCCGTGGAAACCTACAGCAGTAATCCTCGCGATTTGATCGATTCGATTAAGGTGACTGACGCAGCCATTGCGCATTTTCGCCGCCTGCTCAGCAAGAACACTAAAAAAGGTGTGCGCATCAGTCTCAAAGAAAGCGGCTGCACCGGATTTAAATACGTGATCGAGGAAGTGGATGGACCGGCGTCTGGCGATACTACCCGTACCCTAGCCGAGGACGTCGATCTCTACGTGGAAACTGGTTGCCTTAGCGCATTGAAAGGGCTGGAGATCGATCTGACGCAGATGGGGCTCAACCGCAATCTCGTCATGAACAATCCTAATGTGAAAGATGCCTGTGGCTGTGGCGAAAGTTTCAGCGTGTAACAGCAATATTGGAAAAAATTATGTCTGAACAGCGCGTGGTGGCCACTGTAAGAGAATGCCCAGGCCGGCTTGTTCCGGTGGGCACACCGATTACCATTCCGGCCCATACCTTTGTCACAGTGACGCAGGCTCTCGGCGGCAATTTTACGATTGTGTATCAAGGTAATATGGTGCGTGTAGATGGCACCGATGCTGATGCGCTGGGCATGGAAAAATTCGAACTTACTTTCGAAAACCCTGCGGACGGCAAAATTCACGAAGAACAGGTTTGGCAAGCGCTGGAAACGGTTTACGACCCGGAAATTCCGGTGAATTTAAAAAGTCTGGGTCTTATCTATAAAGTTGCAATCAATCAGGAAAGCGGCAATGTCACCATTGATATGACACTCACGGCTCCAGGGTGCGGCATGGGTCCTGTGCTGGTAGGGGACGTGAAATATCGGGTTGCTTTAGTGCCCAATGTCAAATCCGTGGACGTTGAACTGGTGTTCGACCCACCTTGGAGCCGCCATATGATGTCGGAGGAAGCGCAATTGGAAACAGGAATGTTTTACTGATGAACACCAGTCCATTCGGCAGCACCATTACCGCCGACGATATTATCGATACCGTAGGTTTTTTCGACAGTTGGGAGG
>JAEZGT010000404.1 GCA_023416875.1 Pseudomonadota bacterium | reverse complement strand
GCACTCCACCTTTCAAGGTGACGGAATCATTTAAATCAAATTCCAGATCGGCGCTGGCGACATCAAAAGTATTGGTGGCGCCGAGTGGACGCAGGCGCACGCTGTTGATGCCCCAACCGTCGATGGCATTGAGGTCGGATGCGTCGGCGTTGCCAAATACCAGCTGCGGATTATTGCGATTGCGACCGCGATAATCGTAGGAAAAATCCAGTCCAGATTTTTCCATCACCACGGTGGTTTGAATGGGGTTGTCGAATTCGGATTCCGCGTGCCCCAGCAGCGCTTTACCGCGCAGGCGATCGGAAAATTCGTGACTGCCGGTAAGGGTGATTTGATTGAAATCCGTCGTCAGCTCGTCATAGCGATTTTCCGAACGAAAAGTCGCATTGTTGAAAGCAGCGTAGGTCAGGGTATTGGTGCCATCAATTTCGTAATCCACCACCGTCATGGGCGACGTCTGGCCATTGCTGTTCAAAACGGCCTGCATAAAGATTTCGTTGCGGGTGGCGTCGAGTTTGGAATACAGAATATCCAGACTGATGTCCGTCACGTCTGTGGGTTTAAATTGCAAGCTGCCGCTGAGACCCAGACGCTCCATTTCATGAGTGTAAGCGTCATAACGCGGCAGGCGGGGACGGAAGGCGTTATTTACGGCGGCCAGATCACAATCCGCCGCGCCGCAATTATTAAAGTCATTGACGTTCGCCCAGCGCACGGTACTGGAGCCGTTGTCTTCCAGATTTCGCTCGGAATAAGACACGGATAACAGGGCGCCGAACCAATCGTTGAACACGTTACTGGCAAAAAAGGTCAGCTTCGGGTCCACTTCTTTGGACAAGTCGTTGTAACCAGCCTGGGCGCTGGCGGTAAAAACCAGATCGCCATAATCAAACGGTTTCGCCGAATTTAAATCCACGGTTGCGCCCAGCGATCCCTCCTCCACATCGGCGGAAGCGGTTTTTCTCACCGTCAACGAGTTGAATAAATCCGAGGAAAACGTATTGAAGTCAAAACCGCGACCGCGGTTTGCGCCGCCCGCGGCATCGGTGCCGCCGCCGGTGGCAATCGCTTCCATACCGTTGATGCGCACACGGGTGTAGTCGGGACCGAGGCCGCGCACGGTGATATTGCGCCCCTCCCCAGCCACACGGGAAATCGCCACGCCGGGAATGCGCTGCAGGGATTCGGCGAGATTGTTATCGGGGAAATCAGCAATGTCCTCCGCCATGATCGAGTCAACCGCGGCGGCGGCATCGCGTTTGGTTTCCAAAGCATTGGCGAGGCTGTCCCGGTAACTGCCGGTAACTACCACTTCTTCAATGATGTTGCTGTTGGAAGAGGTTTGTGTCGCTGGTGCATCGACTTGCGCGTATCCAGGTGCGGCAAAGGTCATTGCCAGCACAAGGGGTTTGGCTTTGAAGGGCATCATTATTTTTGTCCCCGTTGGATCATCGATTGATGGCTGGCTTGGCCGTACTCGCGTCGCTCATTACCGCCGAGTCGGCATGCTGCTTACAAGTGCGCCGCGAAGCGCACCCGGATTCCGTTAGCGAGGCAATAGTTACACAAATTGGACTACCAAAACAACATTTTTTGCCTGACCAATTTTATATTGAAGCTTGCTGGATTGCGGCAATCGCCTGACCATTGATAGAAAGACCATCCACCTCCAAGCCGTCGACGTGTTGTACCATGCCAATCTCGCCCGCTTTGAGCACATGAAAATTGGTCAGCCGCACCGATTCGATATGCTTTCGCGCAAATCCGCGCACCTGAAACACGCGGTCGGCCTGTTCACACAGCAGGTTTTCGACGACGAGATCGCGAACTGTGGGGTCGTGTTGTCCTGCGTCCCCCTCCTCATAATAGAAGTTGATCACTAGGGCATCCTGTACTTGGCCGATGATGATGTTGCGAAAACGCACACGCTCGATGACGCCGCCGCGCACCGAGTTGGTTTTAATGCGCAACCCCCGCTCCAGATCGGGGCTGCTCATATGGCAGTTCTCCGCGAAGATATTGCGTGCACCGCCGGAGATTTCGCTGCCGATGACGATGCCGCCGTGCCCGGCGCGCATCTGGCAGCCGCGGATCACGATGTTTTCGCTGGGCACGGCGATGCGCCTGCCATCATCATTGCGCCCGGACTTGATCGCGATACAGTCGTCACCGGTATCAAAAAAACAGTTTTCAATCAGTACGTTGCGGCAGGACTCGGGATTACAGCCGTCGGAGTTGGGGCCGAGGCTAAGCAGGTGGACGCCGCGCACCGTCACGTTTTCGCACAAGACCGGGTTGAGCAGCCAGAAGGGCGCGCGGCGGAGCTGCACGTCTTCAATCAGCACATTGCGGCACTGGTAAAACTGCACAAAGGGCGGGCGCAAATACGCGCCCTCCGCATAAACCCGCTGCTCCACCGGCACTCCCGCAGCCATATCTGCCATCAACCGCTGCCGCGCCGCATCCTGGGAGGGAAATCCTGGCCGGCCCCACTCCTCGTTGCCTTTCCACGGCCACCAGTTTTCGATGGATGCTTGGCCATCCAGCACGCCGGGGCCGGTTAGAGCGATATTGGTTTGACCGAAAGCATAGATAAGCGGCGAGTAGCCCATCAGTTCCATGCCCTCCCAGCGGGTATACACCGCCGGCAGATACTTGGCCGGATCGGTGTGGAAACGCAAAACTGCGCCGGCGGAGAGATGCAAATTGACGCCGGACAGCAGATGGATGGGGCCGCAGAGAAACTCCCCCGCCGGCACCACTACTCGACCACCGCCAGCCTGATGACAGGTGCGGATCGCGCGGGCCAAGGCTGCTGAAACATCGGCTTCGCCGGGGTGAACAAAGTCAGAGAGAAGGAAATCGCGGGAGGGGAAAACGGGAACCTGAATGGCAGCGCGAACTCTCTCCGCTTCCGCCCAGTCGTCCACACAAGCTGCCGGAAGCGTAGAGTTGAGAGATGAGCACCCCGCGAGCGCGGTGGTACCAAAAGCAGCCAAAAGGGAGCGTCGATTTACGCTTGGATTCATCATGTTTGGTCCTGCGAAATGAGGAAGGAAATCCACCGGCAAGCGACCGGAGCAAACCGACGCTACCAAATAGGACTGGCCAATTCAAACAATTTGGCAGACCAAACGACAAACTGTATTGCCAGCCGCTACGGCCGGCATGGATCATCGAACTCTAGAAAAACGCTCGCGCTCGCGATTGACCTTCTGCAGCGCTTCTTCCACCGCCTGCGCCTCAGTGGAATCCAGCAACTGATCGGCCACGCGCCGCAGGTGGTCACGCATTGCCTCGCGGGCGCCGTTGGGATCCCGGGCGGCCAATGCTTCAAATATGCGAGCGTGTTCATCGATCCGGGGTCGTGAACCGGCTTGGCGGACCTTTTCCAGAATGCTTGCGGAGACATTGGAATTGTTGCGCAGGGACCACAGATGTTTGCATACCGAGACTATGGCTTCGTTGTGGGTGGCCTTCGCGATAAGCAGGTGAAAGATCTCGTCGGCGTTTTCCGACACCTGCTCCTGTTCGTTTTCGGCGATCATGGAATTGAGGGCAGCGCGCAGGTCGTTCAGTTCGGCCTCGGTGATGGTGCGGGCCGCGATGGCGGCGGTTTCGCTTTCGAAAATCAAACGGGCTTCCAGAATTTCAAACGCTCCTACATCCAGTTCGGTGACGGCGAGACCATTGGAACTGCCGGACGTCACGTACACCCCAGAGCCACCTTTGACTTCCACACAACCGGCCAACTCGAGGGCGATGATCGCCTCGCGCACCGTTGGGCGGCTGACGTTGAACCGCTCTGCAAGCTTGCGCTCGGCGGGCAACCGCGACCCAACCGGGTATTCACCTGACGCAATCACTTCCGCCAGTTGCTCCGCAACCCGCTGATACAGGCGGCCCGAATGCACTTCACCTGCTGTTTTCTGCGTCGATTCCGGATGACTCATATTGAGTGTTGCCTTATGTCATGGATCATGTCTGAACCCGAGCCTGCATGGTTCGCGCGGTTGGTCAGACAAAATCACTTTGGAGAAATGGAAACGTAACGGGTCGGTAAACCTAGGTTGCGTTACTGCACCACAAACGGGTTGGCGGCTCAAGGCCAGCGCGCGGAATTCTAGCAAATGCACTATCCCGCTCACAGTCGCCTCACCAAACGAAACAGTCTTACCAATATTCAATTTGCGGTCTTACCAACTAGCTGATAGATTAAGACCACTATTGCTTTAAGCGCAGGGACAGTGCATCAATCCAACCGTGAAGGCTGCGTATGAATTTTATGTCCGTTTGGCGAGGTATTTGGTGAGCAGAATTTTGCAGTTGCATGCGTTGGACAATGTCGCCGTCGCTATCACCGAATTGCCGCAGGGTAGTGTTCTGCACACCGGCGGGAGTATGCATAAGGCCCTGGCCTTTATACCAACAATGCACAAAGTCGCCATCGCTCCCATTCCTGCGGGTCAGCCAGTCATCAAATACGGCCAGCCCATAGGTACGGCACTGACCGATATAGCCGCCGGTGCACATGTGCACACCCATAATTGCGATGCCAATATCGGCAATAAAGCCTACGATTTTTGCGTAAACCGCAAGCCAGTACAAATGCTCCCGGAAGCACAGCGCGCGCATTTTATGGGCTTCAAACGACCCAACGGCAAAGCAGGCACGCGCAATTACATCGGTATTTTGACCAGCGTTAATTGCTCTGCCACCGTTGCCAGTCAGATCGCTGCACAATTCAGCTATCCCGGCGCACTCGCGGATTTTCCAAATGTTGATGGTGTGGTTGCCCTCACTCACGAAAGCGGCTGTGGCATGCGCACCAGTGGTGAAGCCTATGAATTGCTTGAGCGCACTTTGGTCGGCTACGCCAACCATCCCAATTTCGGCGGCGTTTTGCTGATTGGACTGGGCTGCGAATCCATGCAGATCCTGCGCCTGCAGCAGGACAACGCGCTTGAGGAAAGCGCGAATTTCAAAGCCTTCACCATTCAGGAAAGCGGCGGCACCCGCGCCAGCATCGCCCAGGGCGTGGAATATGTGCGCGCCATGTTGCCGCTGGTGAACCGCTATTCGCGCAGTGAAATATCGGCAAGTGAATTGACCTTGGCTGTGCAATGCGGCGGCAGCGACGCATTTTCCGGCATAACCGCCAACCCCGCTCTGGGCGCGGCTTGCGATATTCTGGTCCGCCACGGCGGTACGGTGATTTATTCGGAAACTCCGGAAATTTACGGCGCCGAACATCTGCTGACCCAACGCGCGGAAACTCCGCAGATCGCGGAAAAATTATTGGAGCGAATTCGCTGGTGGGAAAATTACACCGCCATGCACGGCTTCGAATTAAATAACAATCCATCGCCCGGCAATAAATCCGGCGGTCTCACCACCATAGTGGAAAAATCCCTCGGCGCGCAGGCGAAAGCGGGCACCACCAATCTGCGGGAAGTGTATTTATACGCGGAACCGGTAAAGGAAAAAGGCATGGTATTTATGGACAGTCCGGGATTCGATCCAGTGTCCGTTACCGGCCAAGTCGCCTCTGGAGCAAATATTATTTGCTTCACCACAGGCAGAGGTTCGGCATTCGGCTTTAAACCCGTGCCCAGCCTTAAACTCGCGAGCAACAGCGAACTCTACGCCAAAATGCGCGACGACATCGATATCAACTGTGGCGAAATCATCAGTGGTAATTTATCGGTCGAAGCATGCGGCGAACAGATTTTTGCGCGCATACTCGCAGTGGCGTCAGGAGAAAAAACCGTTAGCGAGGACTTGGGCTACGGTCACAATGAATTTAATCCGTGGAAATTAGGCGCGACGGTTTAAATAAGGCTTAAAGAAAAAAGAGCTTCGCACGTGCGAAGCTCCATATCCCTTACTCCCGCAGAGCCGCTAACACATACACCAAGGGTGCATTCCAATTAATGGCCACTTCATTGGTGGAATAGCTGCACCAGTCATCCAAATAAGATTTCGCTGGCAAACGGCTTGGATATGTACATTTATCCTGCCAGCCCGGTTGCGGCCCGCCAACCAACATGCCAGGAACCGGCGCGGCCACTCCGTCGTAATGGGAAATGCGATGGTGCGGATAGAGGGCGGGTTTGCTGCCGAAGCCGGTAACAAAACTGTAGCCGGTGGGATTGCGGCCGAGGACATAATCCAATAATGCGCGAGCCGCAGGGCGATAATCTTTATTGGTGCGCACGCGCTCCGCCGCCAACAATATCATCGCCTTGTTCATCGCCACTGCGTTACTGCCCCAGCGAAAATCCGCTTCCACCATGGGAACGAGATAGCCTGACTGCCAGTATTCCCGCACCATGCGATCCGCCATCGCAACCAATAAATCGCCGGCGGCCTGCTGCATTTTTGCAGGCGCGTTATTTTGCCGCGTCAACGCATAAAGACCTAAGCTCTCTACAGAACTCCACTCAGGCACACGGGGATTTTCGGGCAAATTAACGCCCGACATGTAAGTTTTTTTACCGCTCGCCCGCAGTAATTCGGCCGCTGCCCAAAACCATTCGTCCTGGAGATCTTCGTTGACCATGGCATAGGCGCCAGTATTAATTTCCTTTGGTTGCACATAAAGGGCTTTAGGATTTTTCTTTGCCCACGCCCAAGCTTTTTCCGCCGCCTGCAAATACTGCTCGGAGCGGCCTGGAAAATGTTTCTGATAATCGCGCATGACCACACTGGCGTAAGCAAATACGGCGGCGAAATTCAATGTGGCGGCGGTGCTCTTCTCCACCATATAACGTTTGGTATTTTGCTCGTGGGGCATGCCGTCGCCGGAAAATCGGAGGTCGGTAAGTTTGTGATGCACGCCACCGTCATGCGGATCCTGCATGGTGATATACCAGTCGAGATTCCATAGGATTTCATTGAGCAGATCCGGCACCGCGTCGCTCGATTCTGGGATTTTCAAACGCACATCTGCAAACAGGCGAGGAAAATCCGCCAGCGCGGCCAATAAGGTATATGTGCTGATGCCGGAATTAACGCTGTATTTGTTGTAATCACCTGCGTCATACCAGCCCTTGGGAGACGCAACGACGGTACCCGCAGGCCGCGCTGCGGATGCTGCGGAGGGATGAATATATACGATAGTGTCTGGATGTCCCGCCGGGCGGGCAAAAGGCCCCGCGTAATCCGCATCTATAGAGGCACTGGCACGGTTGAAATAGAAATATTTGATGGTCGCGGCGAGGGCGTGATCGTAGACATTCTCCTGGATATAAAACGGCGGCGATTCTCCCGCGTCGGCCACCCGGATCCGGTAATGACCGGGTTTATTGAAAGCGCTGAAATCCGCGATTTTCACCGCCTCACCCGCCACATCCCAGGATTGTGCCTGGGACAAAGGTCCGCGCAGTACTTCGCTGCCGGTTTTCGCATCCACCAGCCAGAATTCACCGCTTGGAGTGTTAGGCACCACAGCAATTTTGCCGGCCTCCGGCAAAAAGCCTAATTGGTTCAGATGGATCTTTGCTGCGGCAGCAGGTGCCGCTAAAGCGTCGTCTGCTGGCACGGACAAAGAACCGGCCACCGCGAGTCCTACTGCTAACGATGCTCCACGCACAAAACGCGGAATAGCGGCCCCAATATTTATCATTTTTTGATCTCTCCACTGCAAAAGGTCGCAAGATAGTCCGGGAGACTAGCAGACGACAATGGCAAACGCCAATTGACCATGTCGAATGCAAAACGCTCCACAGCAAAATGATGCGCCGCCGATTTGATGGTTTACAAACGCAGCCGCCGCTGGTAACGTACTAGTACATGAATACACGCAAATCGCCTTACAAAGAACTGATTGATCTGCTGTGCCGCATTTCCGAACCCAAGGAAATGGAAGCGGCCCTGGAGGCAATTCTGACCCCCAGAGAAGCGGATGAACTGGAAAACCGCCTGCAGATATTTCGTATGCTGCTGCAAGACATACCGCAACGGGAAATCGCCGCGCGCCTTAACGTCGGCATAGCGACCGTGACCCGCGGCGCTGCCGCGCTGCGCAATACCCGGTTTTTCGACGATTATGTTTTTTCCACCACGGACAGAGCTCACAAGCGCTAATATTCCTGCCCAGCCAACCCTATAGAGCGCCAAATGACTGCACAACAACCGCTTCCCAAAATTGAGCTTCCCGGCAAACCCAACTACGTCAAGCTGGCGGAGGATCAAAATTTTTTCGAATTATTTCGCAAAATCGAAAGGCGATACGACAATTGTTTTTTGTTTGAATCCCTCGGGGAGGAAAGCCAGATTTCGCGGCATCACATCATCGGCTTTGATCCATCGCTGATTTTGTGCGCGGAAGATCTGCACAATTTAAGCGTGCACGACACCGCCACCGGCAAGACCACCCGTTATGCCTGCGACAACCCCTATTACGCGCTGCGCGAGATGGTCCCGCAAAATATCATTTCCCGGCGTTATGCCGGCGGCATAGTGGGTTACCTTGGCTACGATTGTGTGAATTTTTTCGAACCGGGACTCGGCATCACCACTAGTGATCATTTTGAACCGTTCAAATTCGGCGTTTATCTCGATGGCCTCGTTTATGACCAGATGACCGGTGAGATTTTTTATTATCACTACGACCGCAATCGCTATCACGAAATTGAAGAGTTATTGCATCAGGAAAGAGAACCGTTTGGTGCCACCGAATGCCGCTGCCTTGGCGATACCATGTCGCGGGAGGAACACGCAAAGGCCGTAGCGAAGGTGAAGGAGGACATACGCGCGGGTTTGATTTTTCAATGCGAGGTCGGTTTTAAAACGCGCTACAGCATTCGCGGCGACGCTACGCATATTTATGCAAAATTGCGCGAGACCAACCCCTCTCCCCACATGTACTACCTGAAATTCGGCGATCAGAAAATTATCGGTGCATCGCCGGAATTATTGTTTCGTCTGCGCAATGGCGAAATGGAAACCTTTCCTCTCGCCGGCACCACCAAACGCGGCAAAGACGCGGCGGAAGATACCCAACTCGCACGCAAGCTGCTGAACGATCCCAAAGAAATTGCCGAGCACAATATGCTGGTGGATCTGCACCGCAACGATCTCGGCCGGGTTGCGCGTTTCGGCACGGTAAAAGTACGCAGCCTGATGGACATCAAACGCTTTTCCCATGTGCAGCATATTTCCTCGGAAATTGTCGGCATCTTAAGTGAAAAGGAGGATATGTTCTCCGCCCTCGCCTCCAATTTCCCCGCAGGCACCCTGACCGGAGCACCGAAAGTCGAAGCCATGAAAATCATCAACGGCCTCGAACCGGATGGCCGAGGTCCTTACGGTGGCGCCGTCGGCCAGTTCAGTTTTAACGGCGACTGCACCTTTGCGATTCCGATACGCTCCATTTTTATCAAAGGCGAATCCGCCTACGCGCAAACCTGCGGCGGCAATGTGTTTGATTCCAACGCCGCCGATGAATATCTGGAAATCGAACGGAAGCTCTCCGCCATGCGCAATGTGCTGGCCAGCTTCGAACCCAAATCAGCCGCTGAGCAAGGTCAATAAAATGCGCGTTCTGATCATCGACAATTACGATTCGTTTACCTACAACCTGTATCAATACGTGGGCGAAATTCTCTCGTCCAAACTCGGCTACGGCCATTTTGATGTGCAGGTCAAACGCAATAACGAACTTACGCTGGAGCAGATTCGCTCGCTGGCACCGGATCGCATCATTATTTCGCCCGGCCCCGGCTCGCCCGATGACAAAGCCTATTTTGGCGTTTGCAGCGACGTTATTCTGGAACTGGGTAAAACCATTCCGCTGCTGGGCGTTTGCCTCGGCATGCAGGGTATTGCACATTGTTTTAGCGGCAAAGTGGTGCACGCGCCTTTACCCATGCACGGCAAAACGTCGCTGATTCAGCACGACGGCAAAGGGGTTTATCAGAATATCCCGCAAGCGCTGGAAATCATGCGCTACCACTCACTGATGGTGGAGGCCGCAACTCTGCCGGACTGTTTGGAAATTACTTCAGTGATTCTGCACCAGGACGGGAAGCAGGATTTGCAAACCGCCGCGCTGACGGGAGCTGAAATTATGGGCATTCGCCACAAAAGCCACCCCATTGAAGGCATCCAATATCATCCGGAGTCCTTCGCAACCGAAGGTGGCAAAGCACTGCTGCAGAATTTCCTGCTCGCTCGCTGATTTGGCGAATCAGCGCACGGCGCCCGGGGCTGGCATGTTGCTGCCGGGCGGCTGTGTCACTGGCGGCACGGTCGGTGGGTAAATAGCGTTGGAGATCAATTTAATCCAGATATACAGACCGACCATGATCCATACATGATTGAACATATTAAGGCGCTGATTGGCTTTGCCAAACGGATCGCCTTCAATTCGGTTGATCGCCAGTTGCGCCTGATACAGCGAATAAAACTGCACCACCAGCACCAGAACAAAGACCGATAACCTGCCCCATCCCCCCAGCTCAAGCCGCTCGACGCCGTAGGTGAGAAAAACCTGGGCGATGGCTGCACCGATGAATATCCAGGCCAGACGCGCCGGCTGCCACGGATAATCGCTTTGGCGGCGCCGCTCCTCGTTGAACAACAACTGAAACAATTCGTAGACGAACAGCACAGCAAAGGCCGCCCGTCCAAATTTGAAATAGGAGCGTCCAGTTATTTTTTCTGCACCAGCCCAGCAGCGGTAAAACCAGTACAAACTGTAAAAGCCTGCCGTCGCAAAATAGAGCAGCGTAAACTTGCTCATGCTGGTGACGGGAAGTGAGGATTGGTTAGTTTGCATGATCAGGAAATGGCGCCGGCGGCGGCCGGCGCATGATTATCAGATATGACGAACAGCATCGATTTCATATTCGACTTCACCACCGGGCGCTTTAACCACAGCGATGTCACCCACTTCTTTACCCACCAGCGCGCGGGCGATGGGCGAAGATACGGAAATTTTATTGGCTTTGATATCCGCTTCGTCTTCACCGACGATCTGATAGGTCACCGCCTCTTCGGTTTCCACATTGATCAAATCCACAGTCGCGCCAAAAATCACTCGGCCGGTTTCGGCAATGGCTTTTATATCGATGATCTGGGCGTGGGACAATTTGCCTTCGATTTCCTGGATGCGGCCTTCGCAGAAGCTCTGTTGTTCACGCGCTGCGTGATACTCGGCGTTTTCCTTCAAGTCGCCGTGCTCGCGCGCCTCGGCAATTGCCTTGACGATACGCGGGCGCTCATTTTTTTTCAGATTTTCCAGTTCCAGGCGCAATTTTTCCGCACCTTCGACCGTCATCGGTATTTTGTTCAATGCCATTAGGCAATCCCCTCGTGTAATTCTTGTAGGCGCCGTACTTTTTGTTTCTGGCCAAAGCGAATGGCCATGCACAACGCGTTTGCCGCGGCCAGCGTGGTCGTGTAATAC
>JAEZGT010000376.1 GCA_023416875.1 Pseudomonadota bacterium | reverse complement strand
GTCCAGATAGGTAAAGGTAATGCCCATCACCCGCAGAGTGTCGTCCATCAAACTGCGCTGGGCGTTGCTGAGATCAGCTTCAGAGCGGTTTTCGTGGAGCAGGTCCAGCACCTCAACGAAGGTGTCGAGACTGGGGTGAAAATCGCTGGCTTTGAATTGCGACCAGCCGAGCATGTACAGAGCGTTGAGATAAAACGGTGTATCGCGGCCGACAGCCACCACCTTGCGATACAGCTCCTGCGCCTCGCGATAGCGGCCGCGGCTGAAAGCCTGCTCGGCGCGACGGAAATCCGCTTCGGCGGCATAAGGAGATTCCGGGTGCAGTTGTACCAAGCGGGCGAGAGCCGCGTCGGATTCAGCCATGCGTCCATCCAGCGCGTAGGCTTTGGAGAGGCGGTACAACAGGCGCTCGTCGGTGGCTCTATCCGCCTGAGTTTCCTCCAAGGTGAGCAACTGATCGTACAGGGCGATGGCGTCGCGGAAGTGTTCCTCCTGCTCTGCCTCCGTCAACTGGCGGTTTTCACTGCGCGCCATTTCGATATCAGCGAGACGCACCTGAATGCGGTGGCGCAAATCCGGGGCCGCCGCTACGTCCAGCGCTGCGCGATAGCTTTCCTCGATCTGATCCAGAGTCGCCGGCGCCACCGGCTCCGCCGACGGCGGCAACTGCGCGGGCGGCAAGTCCGCCAGGGTCGGGCCGTAAGGACGCCGGTCACCCCAACCGGAACAGGAGGACAGCAATACTGCAGCGAGCAGAACAGTAATTCGGGGAGAGATTTTCATCAGCCACCCTCCGTCGCTGCAGGCGCCGCGCGGGCGGGCTCGCTCACCGTCTGATCCAACAGGCGGGCGATGGACAGACGCGATTGCGCCAGATAATGCTCCAGACGCGCCTGCTGTTGCTCCAATACCAATAAGACCTTGCCGCGCAGGGCGTCCTGGGACAGCTCGATAGCGCGGTCAATATCCGTGCTTTGCACCAGCAACTGTTCGGCAGAAGCGGCGATGCGCTGGCGATAGGGTTGCAGATCGAAACCTTTATCGAGGATGGTCTGAATGCGCCCTTGGGTGGCGCGGGTGGCGGCGAGCTCGCGGTCCAATTCGGCCAGCTCAGTCTCCGCGCGCCAGAGGCGTTCCTCATACATTTCCATGGCGCGCCACGTCATCAAGCCCTTTTGTCGGCGCAGGGACTCCTGCAGCGCTTCCAATTCTTCCGCCGGCACCACTTCCACCCCGAGGTCCCAGGTGCCGCGTTGCAGGGTGGCGATATTTTTTTCCGCACGCACTATGCGCTCCAGACGCGCCGCATCGGTTTCATCCACCAAGCCGAGAAAATCCTGCTGACTGCGCAGCCGCGCCACTTCCGCAGCGGCGCTATAGCGTTGCCCTTCTAGAGCGGTGATTTTGTTCTCCAGACCCTCCCGCGCCAAAGTGTCCATCTCCCGCGCCCGGTTGGCCTCGCGCTCGTCGAGCATGGCGGAGTAGAAATCCAGTTTGGTCTGCCACTCGCGGAATTGATTCTGGATCGCCAGCAGATCGCGCAACTCGCGCACCAGCCCGAGAAAATCCTCCCGCGCAAACAGGGTGATCAGATAGGTGAGCTGGGGTGAGAGTTGTTGCTGCTGGGCGTGATCGAGCCAGTTGATGTCGGTGCTGCGGTCGATATTCAGCGCCTCGCGAATGGCATAGCCCTGCACTTGGCCGATAACTTGGCGCAGCTGGGCGATCTCAGCGAGATAACCGGCCTCGGCGTTGCGGAACTCCTGCAGCGCCTGATTTTTGTAGCCCATTTTTTCATAGGCGTAGGGAATGGCGACCAGCCCTTCCTGGGTGTACTCATCCACCAGAGAGCGACGAGCGAGCTGTTGCCAGGGACGCAGCGCCAGCTCGTAATCGCCCTGCTCCACCGCCGCCCAGCCGTAACCGAGCAAGGCGCGGTTCGACAGCGGGCTGTCCAGGCGCACCTGGGAAAAGTGGCTGATGGCCTGGGGGTATTGTTTGTCCAACAGAGCGGCATAACCCGCGGCCGTCATGGCTTTGTCGTAGAGGCCGAGATATACCGGGGTGAGCTGCGGCAGCTTCTGCAGCTGCTGGAAATAGGGAATCGCCGCGCTGAATTCGCCTTCGCGACTGTAGGCCGCACCGAGGTTGAACTGCATATAGGGCGCGAGGGGCGACTTCGCGTTGGCGCGCAGGATACCGGCAGCCTCATCCATGCGATTGCGCTGCACCGCCAGATTAAAACGCAGGCCGGCTATCTCGGGCGCCAGCTCCTCGTGGGGTTTGGTGCTGATCTTTGTCAGAGCGTCTTCAGCAGCCACCCAGTCGCCGCGCAAATAGCGCATCTGCGCCAGATAAAACCAAGCGGAATCGCGGGTCCGCTGGGGGCGATTGGCGTCGAGCAGGCGTTCAAAGATTTCGCTGGCATGACGCTCCATGCCGTAGGCCATACTGAAACCGCCGGCCATGATTTCCGGGTTGTCGCCGTGACCCTGGATGCCGCCTTTCTTCTGCGCCACCATCAGCTCGGTCATGGCTTCGAGATTGTGGTTTTGGTAGTAGTTGTAGAGCGCCACGCCGTAGCGCAGGTCCGCCACCGTGCTCAGCGGCTTTTCCTTCGCCAACACCGGCAGCGCCAGCAGGGACAACAGCAAGGCGCTCGCAGATGAGGTCAACCGGCCAGGGCGCAGCACGCTCATGGGCCTCCTACTGCAACTGCCATTCTTTGAATTCGAATTCCGGCTCCATACTGGCTGTGGAGTCTTTGATGCGCATCTCCAGCATGGTGGGGTTCTGGTCCTTCTTAAGGGTGTAGGTGGCGGCGCGTTTGTATTCGCGCTGCTGTGGGCCGTAGCCGTGCACGAAGGCGGTAATTTCGTGTTTACCGGTTTTCAAGTTGCCCAGGTACAGGCGCTGAATGCCGCCGCGATTCATGGCGCTGTTCTGTTTTTCGGTATAGAGATGGCTTGCCACCAACTGATCGTCGATGTGCAGTTTGATGGCATCCAGTTGGAAATAGTGGCCGACATCGGCGGAAACGTAGACAGCGATCTGGGTATTGGCGGGAAAGAGCAGATCCTCTTCGAGGATCAACAGGTCGCGGTTGAGTTCAAGGGCGGCCTGCTTCAGGTCTTCCACCTGCTGACTGAGTGGCGATGCGTTTTCTTTGCTTGGGGTGAAATTCTTCGCTTCATCCCCGGTTCCCTGTGCCACGGCTGCTGCGCTCATCAGCCAGCTCAGGAATATTGCCGGCAGTGCGCGGCGCCATTGACGTTGTCTCAAAGTCTTATCTCCCCAAAATGACGACGGCTGTGAGGATCGGTCGGTTGGCCAGAGCGGCATACACAGACCGCTGCGGCAGGCCAGTTGCTTTGGCGTAGAACAGGCGTGAAAAACGAGGTGCGATATTAACGACCAGACCCGGCAATGGGAACCGACAAACAGGTTAACTTCATAAATTTAGCACGCAGTTGCAAATCCACAGGCCGGCGGAGGAAAAAGCGCAGGACTTTTTGTGGTCTGAATCGCAAAGCGTGCGATTTTGTGCGCCATCACAGTGTCGGTGGCTGCAACCCCTCGCTGTAATGCACCTTGCCTTTGGCGTCGATGATTACCGCATCGAAGCCGGACAGGCGACCCAAGAGCGCCAATCCCTGCTCCACCCCCAAGACAAATACCGTCGTGGAAAGCGCGTCTGTGTCCGTGCCTTGCGGACCCAGGATGGTCACACTGATCACGCTATCCGCCGAGCGCCCGGTTTTCGGGTTGATGATATGGTGAACCCGTTCACCAGTCTTCTCGTCGATAAAATAGCGCTCGTAATCTCCCGAGGTGCTGACCGCCACGTCATTGAGCGGCATGGTCAACACCACTTCGCGGTCGTCCGGCCCGCGCTGGCGCGGATTCTTGACGCCGATCAGCCAGGGGCGGCCGCGCCTGTCGCCAAGCAGACGGCTATCGCCGCCAGCGCTGACCGAGGCGTGGGTGATGCCACGATTGCGCAGGATCTCCACTGCTCGATCAACGGCGTAACCCTTGGCGATGCCGCCGAGGTCGATACGGACATTGGGATGGGCAAACGCCAGCGTGCGCTGCATCGGGTCGAACGTCAGAAAACGATAGTTGATGGCGGGCAGCAGCGCCTTTTGTTGCTGAGCATCCGGTTTCTTTTTGCCGCGATAGTCGTAAAACCAGCCGAGAGACGCGAAGGTGATATCAAAGGCACCGTCACTGAGATGGCTATAGTGCAGAGAGCGTTCGATCAGATAGCTGAACTCTGCCGATAGCGCCACCGGCTGTTTGGCAGCCAGCGCATTGGCGCGAGCGAGATCGCTGCTATCGATATAAGGAGAATAGGTGGCGTCGATCCGGTGCATTTCAGCCATAACGGCGGCAATGGCTGCGTTACCCGCATCGACTTGATCGTGCCACAGGGTAACCGTCACTTCGGTTCCCATGATGTCCTGCTTGGCGTGTAGCCACTCGCTCCAGCCTATGCCGGGTATCAGCACAAGGCCGAACAGGCAAAACCGGAGCGCGCGCAGCAAGTCAACCTCCGATCGGCCAGGTCACTTTGTAGGAGCCGTCATCGAGGGATTCCGTAAACACTCCCAAGGCATCCTTCAGCGGTTGCGGCGCCGTCTCTTTTGGCGTAATCAAACCATTCAGCGTCGGCTGCCCGCCCACTGTGTAATCGCCTTGTAGATCGACTTTAAAGTCCCCTTCCAGATCGGTGATATGCAGCGCTATGCCACCCTGGCCGTTGGCGCGGGCATCTGCGACAAAGGTGCCAAGGGTAAACCAGCCGGTGCCGACGTTAACCGCCAAACGCTGCCAGGTCAGACTGCCTTGCAGATCTTTCACCCGACCGTCCATGGATAGATCGGCGCGCTCCACTGCGGCACTGCCGACACCGCCGACTTGCACGTCAGGGCTGTTATAGAAGACCTTGGCCGGCACCTGATCCACCATCAATTTGCGCACGCTCAGGGTACCGCCAGCGCTCTGGCAGACACCGCCCTGCACGCTCGGACTGCGCACATCAAGGCAGGCTTTAAATAGCAACAAGGACCAGCCGTTCAAGCGCCATTGCAATGCGCCAAGATCCAAGGTCTGCCCGTTGACCGCCACCTGAGCGGAGCCCGCGCGGCCGGACCAGAGAGTGCCGGACACGCCGGTAAGGCTGAGCCCAGGGACTGACTTGATGGCAACCCAGGCACCCCATTCCGCCGGCGTGCGCGCCACCACGGTGACCAGGAAGTACACCAGCAAGCCGATAAAAAACACCAGTTTCGCCAAACGTTCCACTCAGCCCCCTTGGGTCAACTGTAGATTCACTTGCACCAGACCTGGATTGCGGTCTGCGGTGATGGTGAGATCGCTGATCTGCAGCCCGCGTTTGTTTTCCATCTCGTTGAGCCAAGCCACGACTTTATTGAAATCCGACGCCGCGAGACGCACCCGCGCGCTATTGCCGGAGGGTTGCACGTTTTCCATAGTGAGGCCGAATTCGCGGGTGCTGTCATTGAGCAGCGAGGTGAGATTCTGATTGCTGACCGCCTGACCGCCCTGTTGTCGTGCCAACACTTGGCCGGCAAGCTGCCGCACTTCCTCCTGTTCCTGCAGGGATGCAAGGTTGCGCCGCTCTTTGCGTTCCAGGTTGTCCTGCATAGGCAGGAGCACCATAAACACCAGGATGTAAATCAACACCGCCACGCCGCCGACTGACAACATCATCTGGTCGCGGGGATTCTGGTCCAAAAACCACTGCTTTAAATCGTTCATTAGCCCGCTCCCGACACACGCAGTTGCGCCTGATGCACATCGCCGTAGACGTTGGCGCTCTTGATTTCCACACTCAAACCCTTTTCCGCGATCCGGCCGCGCAAGGTCTCGAAGGTATCGAAGCTCTTGGCTTCGAGATTGAGCTGCAACTGGCCATTGTCGTGGCTATAGCGGAAGCTGCGCACCGACACTTCATCCAGGGATTTGATGGCAGGGGCAATACCGGCGAGGAGTACCACCACGTTGGAGACCTGACCCTGGTTGCCGCCACCGCCCAACATGCCGCGTAACTGGCGCGCCGGGTCGCTGATGGTGCCTTGCGGCACCGCCTGACGGAAGATAGCGTCCGTCTGCGCCATAATGCGTTTGCGCTCCGCTTCCGCTTTGCTCAACCCCATGGCGGTGGTGCCCAATGCGATAAGGAAGCCGGCAGCGGTGGCAATCAGAGGGTATTTGAATTCCTGCCACCATTTATCAAATGGCAGACGGCGGGCGAGTTTGCCGGTGCGGAAATCAGGGGCTATGGGGGTGGCCGGATTTACCAAATCCCAGAAGCCCGCTTCCTGTTCGGCAATCACGATGGTTTCGTCCTGGGTAATGCTGGACGGCAGGAGCGCATGCAGCGCCATGAGGGATTCTTCGCTGTCGCCGTAGAGATGCAAGTTCGCCGGAGGAGACTGTTGTGACGCCAAGGCCGCGAGATAGGCTCCGGCCATGGACTGCTCAACCGCGAAACCCACGCCGGATTCAACTTGGGCAATCAGCACGGAATTTTCCAGCAGCAGCACCCAGCCATCGGCGGGGCGGGGAATCTGCAGATAATCGACGCTGCAACGCTGCACTTCGGCGCCGGTTGCTTCCACCTCTGCAATACAGTGCTGCAGCCACTCGATATCGGTATAAACCACGGTGATGGTGTCGTTTTCGATGGGGCCGTAGATGAACTGCAGGTCTTCCACCGCGTCTATGATGCCATCTTCAATCTCATAGGGCAGGATTTTAAGGAGCTGCTTGCGGTCCTTGATCTCCACCTCGACCCGCTGGCTCACCACTTCCTGCCCAGGCACGACAAGCGCTACCTGCCGCCCTTGCACCGACTCCTTGAGCAGATTGATGTCACCTGTGTAGAAGGCCTCGCTCAGCCACTCGCCCTGGCTGAGGACTTCCCGCCACTGCCAAAGGTTGTGCCCGATTTTTCTCACCAGAATTCGTTCTGACACTCACTTCACCTGTCGATGTTTTTGTTATCGCTGCGCTGGGGCCTGTTGATCCTGCGTCCACGCGCCCTAAAAATTGGCGTCGCTGCGGCGTATCACGTGCACATGGTTCTTGCCGTCGAGCTGCCCGCGAAACAGCAATGTTTTCGAACGCCGCACCTGCTCACCAACAAGCGTTTCAGAGGAGAACAGAAAGTAGCGGCTCCATATATCAAATATATCTTGTTCCACATCCTGGCCAAAAAGATTGCCTGCTTCGGGGCCGGCAAAAAAGTCAGCCACAGCTTTGAAACCTTCCTGCGCGGACCTGCGCTCCTCATCCAATCGCTGCCCTTCTTCCGCAGTCAACGGCAGATACACCGTTTTCCGGTTGATGCCGCGCAAGATTTCCGGCTTCAAGGTATTCACATTCATCTTTTCACCGAAGGGCAGCACGATTACCAGCGGCAGTAGCCTTTCATATAACTCGGGCGTCATGCCCTTGATTAAACTTAGCTCACTGACGTTGGTCATGGGACCGTTGGTGATGGGGTAAGGCGGATCCATATCGCGGTAAAAGTCCCCTTCCGCACCACCGTAACCGGAAATCTGATCATCCGGATCCAGCCAATCTTGAATCGCATCCACCAATTCCATCGCGGCCTGATAAGTAATCGGGCCTTCCTCAAGCTCAATGGTCTGCAGCAGGCGCACAAACAGCCGCTGAGTGCTACTGAGCATGTCCCAGGGATCCTGGCTGCCACCGCCCTGCCCCGGCTTTGGCGGTGTTGGCGTCGGTCGGATCAGGTTATTCAAATTGATCCGCCCGTGAGCATCTTCGATGGTGCCGCGAATCCAGCCTTCATCAGTGGGCAAGGGTTCCGCCATTTGCGCCCAGAGCTCATTGAGATGGTCCAGTTGCCCCGTTTCCATCAAATCATCAAACAGTGCCTTGCGCGCCAGCTGCTCGGCGCCTTCCATATAGGCACGCGCCTGCGAGCCGTGCCAGCGATTTTCATTGCGTGCCATGGCCAAGCCGAAGCGCCAACTGACCGACACCACAATCGTGGTAACCAATGCCACGATCAGCAGCGCCATGATCAGCACGACACCGCGTTCGCGCGTGCCGGTGCGCTTATTCAAGGATGCCCCCGTTGTCATTGGGAGTCTCCGGATTATTGTTGGAATCCTGATTGTTCTGATTCTGGTTGTTCTGGTTATTGGGCTGACCACCTGGATTATTGCCCTGCACCGGATTTTCCGGGCCCTTACCCGGCAACAAACTGTAGAGACGCTTGATCTCGCCCATATCCTCCAGAGTCAAGGTCACCTCGATCGCAACGGGCAGCTGATCCGCCGGCCGGCCGGTAGCGGGCCAAGCGTTGTGCCAGGGGCCGCCAGCAATGGACACGCCGGGCCCCGGTGGTAGCACTCGCACCACCATATCGCTCACCCCTTCGAGAAGCTTCTGTTGCTGCGCCTTATCCTGCTCGGTCTCCGCAGGGTTGTACCAGGTATCGCGCCAGATGGTCTCTTCGATATAGCGATAACCAACGCGCACCTCCTCGGTCCGGCGCTGGTGCAGCGGATTGGCCAAGCCGCCGCGCATTATCGTCAGCCAATAATCGTCGCTCTCTGCAACATATAACGCCGGCAGTACGTCGCCGAAACGCTGGCGCAACGTTTTGGGGACCGCGTTGCGCAAATCGGTTTCGATAATGAACAGCGTGCGGTCAATGGCTGCCAGGCGGTCCATGGCCTCACGGGTGGCCGCCGCGCCTGACGCGGCAGTATTGAATGCCTGGGACGCCAGCATGGCGATCATTGCCATGATGAACAGCGCCACCATGACTTCCATCAGGGTAAAGCCCTGGACGACGACCGCGGACTTGCGCCACCTACTCAAGCAGGAACCCCGACAGTTCGACCAGATTGTCATCGGCGCCCTGCATGCGCACCCGCACCCGGATCCGCAGCAAGCCAGGCATAGCCGTCTCTTCGGTTTCGGTCTGCCAATCCCACACCTCGCCCGCCATGCGTGTATCGTCCGCTTGGCGCCCCTTCGGGATAAGTCCTTGCAAGCGTTGGGTGAGATAGATTTCCTGCAGCTTGTTTTCCGCCACCCAGTAAGCGATAGCCACATCGCGGCTGTGCCCCGCCGCGCTCGCCATGCCACCGATGCGCATCAACAGTGCAGGCAAAGCCAGGGCCACAATCAGCAGCGCCACCATCACTTCCACCAGAGTAAAACCGCCGCGTTTAAAAGCCATTTTTATCCCTCGCCGGCGGCTCAGGCGCTTCGCGCCAAACCAGCTGGCCGGTTTCGTCCACTTCTATGTGCTGGCTGAAATTCGGGGCACGCCGGTCGGTGATTTCAATGCGTATGGGGGTAATTTCGCCCGAGGGGTAGTAGGCGGCCACCGGTGTGGTGCGATCCACCTGGCTTTCGTAATCCCACAGCATTTCGTTGATCTCCACCGTCAATTCAATGGAGGGCGGCAGGCTGATCGGCGGTGCGTTGGGGATTTTTTGCCAGCCCTCGCTGCTGGAGGTGATCCAGCTGTAGCGCCAGCCGATCTCGTCGGCCGACTGGCCGCGCTGCACCTGCCACTCCGGTGGCTCCAAGTACAGCGCCGAGGTCTCGCCGGAAAGAATGGCCCGCTCGCTGGCAAACTGGGCGAGCCCCATAAACTGCTCAATCGTGTTCCAGACTTCCTCTTCCGGTTCGCCGCCGCGCATAGTCAGGGAGACCATGGCGAGGCCCATGCCGATCACCAGGATGACCGCCATCAGCTCCAGCAGCGAAAAACCACTTTGAGCTTTTATCTTCATACATATTGCTTAGGGTGTGAGATCCTGAGCGTCATCCCAATAGCCGATGTCCGCATCTTCACCTTCGCCACCGCGAACGCCATCCGCGCCCAGAGAGTACATGTCGAAGGGCCGACCGGCATCACCGGGGCTGACGTAGATGTAGTCATTTTCCCAGGGATCCTTGGGGATTTTGTCCATGTATTGGCGCCAGCGCTTGGGCTCTGGATCACCACTGGGTTTCATTACCAGCGCCATCAAACCCTGTTCGGTGGTTGGATAGCGGTAATTGTCGAGGCGGTAGGAATCCAAGGCGGTTTTCAAGTTGCCAAAGTGCGCCTTGACCGTTTGAGCCTTAGCTTGACTGATGTTATCGAATACGCGCGGCCCCACTACACTGAGCCTGA
>JAEZGT010000350.1 GCA_023416875.1 Pseudomonadota bacterium | reverse complement strand
GCGATATGGAAGGGCTCCCCGTTGTTATTATGGAAGCAATGGCAACAGGTGCCGCCGTGATTGCATCAGAGCACGCCGGCATTCCCGAGATTGTCATTCCAGGAGAAACCGGTTTCCTTACCCCTGAGCGAGATCCCGAAAGTATCGCCAACTCAGTGTGTCAGTTCATTGATAATCCGTCCTCCGAAATGCTCACAAGAGCACGCCAGTTGATTGAAGAGCATTTCAATATCGCAATTGTCGCTCAGCAGCGCCAAGACATTTTCAGCCGTCATCATCAGGCCAAATAAATATGGATATCTCCGTCGTTATCCCCTCTTACAACACTCAGGACACCATTGCCGCGACTCTGACGAATTTGAGCGCGCAGCAAACTTCTCTGAATGTCGAAATTATATTAGTGGATTGTTCAGCGCACGATCTGGTCCGCAATATCGCTAGCGGATTTCCCAAGGTCCGTTTTGAACATCGTGCCCAAAGGTTTAATCCTGGGGAGGGCCGCAATATAGGCGCGCAACTCGCGCAAGGCCAATTACTCATATTTATTGATGCGGATGTCCATCTCGCACCGGGTGCTTTTGATGCTGCTTGGCGTGCACTGCAAAGTGGCAAAGAGGTATTCGGTGGCGCACTGGAGCTGAATACAAAGGTGTCGTCGGACACCGCTGCCTATTTAGAGCATTATTTTTTCAATCATGAGTCTCAAGCAGGCCGCCCTCCATGCGAGCGGAGTAATTTGAGTTCTGCACTAATGTGTTTTCGCCGCGAAACTTTTCTCGCTGCCGGAGGATTCAAAGACATTCCCCGTATGCAGGACACTGAATTGACGGAAAGACTGCGTCATCAGGGACAAAAACTGTATTTCTGCCCAGATATACTTGGCCTGCAAATTCAGGACTCCCCGTTCAACAAAGTTCTCAAGAAAATCTACATAAATGGCCAAAACCTTTATTACATCCGCTATAAGCCTGGAATAACACCACTAAAAAAAGCCAGTTTTTATTTACTCTTGCCCGCTATAGGGGCGGTAAAGATCGCGCGAATCATCGGCCGCCATTTAATCTATCAAAGTGGCAAAAACAAACTGCGCACATTGGCACTTACGCCAGTTCTGATCCTCGGGATCTGCTATTGGACAGCGGGTTTTTACAATGCATTGTGGACAGAAAAAGGGATTGGCAAAGACCGGTAAACACAAACATAAAAAAAGCGCCATTGGCGCTTTTTTTATGTCATGGAGATTCGGAATGCTTACAAAAACTGCTCAAGCAAAAGGGTTTTGAAGGTGTAGAACGTATAACCGTATATCACCATCAAAATGATCCCTAGAAGAGTCAGCAAAATAATATCTTTACGCAGCAAGCGCGCGGCTAAAGGTGTACCTCGGTGGGGCACCACGCCTAATAGAGGAACGCCCTCTGGCAACTTTTGCGACAAAAGCGCAACTGAACGCAAGCGTGGATCTAGAATCACAAATGCGACCGCCAGCCCGACTGGAGCAGCTAACGCCACAATGGGTGCAGCCAGGAAAATGAGAATCGACGGAACACCCGCCGGTTGCAAAGGATAGGTGGGTGGTTCAAGAATTTTATAGGACTCGCCTTGGCCTTCGTCATTCAACGCAAGAGTAATATTGGCGTTCTCTTTACGCGCCAACATTTCCTCATAAACTTTTTTGGTTACGTCGTAGTCGCGAGTGAGGTCCATCAACTCCGCCTGGTTAGAGGCAACCCGCTCCGCAACTTTGTATTCCTGCTCCAGCAATTCCTCTAACGACGCCATACGGCGTTTTTGCGTCCTCAGATCCACTTCGGCGGTTGAAAGCTGCTTGCGTAATTCCTCCAGCAACGGCAGCTCTGAGACCTGACCTGTTATCGAAAATGCCGAACGATACTCATCAATCTTTTGTTCAATTTCAAAAATTTGATTCTTCAGAGCCACTATATCGGGGTAGGAATCCTGGTAGATCAATCGCAGCTGATCAAGCTGCTCGCTCAAAGCCGTTTTGCGTTCTGTCAGCGTTTTCAGACGTGCACGCTGATTGACATTTTGGCTTTCCGTCTCAAGTTGAGACTGAGTAGTGCGAATTTTTTCTTCCGACTCTTGAATCGCAATTCGGAGATTTTGAATTTCACTAGCCAGGCCGGCGATACGATCCTTCACCACTTGCTCACTGGCATCGACATTCCGTGAACGGAAGTCTTTAAGTTTTTCCTCTGCCTTTTCCAAACGCTTTTTATATTTCACCACCTGCTCACTAATGAAATTGTGAGCTTCGTAGGTGACCTTCTACTTCTCCGCCATGCGATCTTCCACAAACACATTCACGACCGCTCTCAGCGTTTCATAAGCGTCATCCGCGTCTGACGACATAAAACTCAATGTAGTGATATTGCGATTAGACGATTCTGTGCCCACTTGGAGATTGCGGCGCAGACGAAGAAACTCCATTTCCAACTCGTCCGGTGTCATGTTCGCCACGTTGGGATTTACGCGTGCCATCACTCGATCCATCAAGCGTCGCGAGAGAATTAGATCCTGAATTGTTTCGTTTTTATTGACGTCGGCAACCTCGGCGGTGCCTCTCAGAAGAGGCTCAATGACATTGGTGACGTTCTTAATAATGGTTGCTTCCGAGACATAATATTTTGGCCAATTAAGCGCAATATAAAGCACAGCAAGAAACAGCACAGTGAAGAGCGCCGCCGCCGCCGCGCGATAGCGGATAAGCTCGCGCTTCAGCGAAGTGTAAATGTCTTCAACATATTGCATGGCGTCCACGTTAATCTGCCCTCAAAATTTCATTTACGCGATGCCTCAGCACCAGTTGTACACGATGCCCGCCAAGCGATCTCTGCCTATTTTCTCTATGGAAGCATTGAGCTGGGATTCGGTTACTTTGCCGTAAGGAACAACCAAGACAACAAAATCGCAGAGTTCGGCCAGAATTCGAATCTCGGCGTCATAATCCGCAGCCGACGGGGCGTCCACGATGATGTAGCGGTCTGCATAACGCGTTTTGATTTCGACAAAAAAATCGCGCATCCGTGGTGAGTTCAGCTTTTCCGTACCACCTTCACGGTTGTTGCCCACAGGTACCACCCGCATCCGCGGCACGCCACTGGCATAGACAATATCTTCCACCCCGGTGGTCGGATCATCGAGATAGTCGGTCAGGCCCAACTGAGAAGGCACTGGCAGCAATGTTTCTGCATAAGGTGAATACAAATTCGCATCCACAAATAACGACGTTTTGCTTTTGTCCAGAGAAATGGTGGCGGCCAGATTGACCGCCACATGAGAGCTGCCGCCGGGGGCTGCAGATGTGACTAGGCAAACAAAATTGCGCCAGTCGGTCTGCTTCATGAGCTGAGTTCGCAGGTCGCGGAACACCTTGAGATGGACAGAGCCTTCATCCCCGGCATGCACAATTTTCATTGCGTCGAATTCCGCTGCGGTGAAGTGCCGCACCTCCGACATTTTGGCGATTTGCGACGCTGAAGACTGAGCCACAGCCTTATTCAGCGACGCAATGGGTGATATGCGTTTGTTTTCCAAATGTCAGCTCCTGCAAACCGGTTTTCAATTAAAAACTACGCTCCGGCACTGTAACTACATCAGAAGGCGCCAGAATGTAATTGGTATCAAGCTGTCCTTTCTGCAATATGTCGTTCAGATAGATGGGATAAACCTCCATCTTGCCGCCGACTTTGCGGAACAGTTTGGATTTATTGCCATTGGCAAATTCAGTCAGACCACCTGCTTCAAGCACCAAGTCCAGCACTGTAATGCCCTGTTGATGAGGCAAGCTCAGCGGGTTAGTCACCGCTCCTGTTACGCGGACGCGGCGCAAATACTCACCACTAGACGGATTGAGCACTATGACGGTGACCTGGGCGTTTCTCACATATTCAGAGAAACCTTGAGAGAGAGTAGCTGAAAGTCTGCGAGTGGTTTCGCCCGCCGCAACAACATCCCCAATAAGGGGAACAGAAATTTTGCCATCGGGACGCACGGGTACACTTAATGACAGTTCTGGAGATTTCCATACCTGGACGGATATCTGATCGCCAACGCCGATGGTGTATTCGGCTTCAGTAGCGGCCGGTGACAACGGTTTGTTACTCACAGCAGGTTTGGAGGCGCAAGCGCTGAAAAGGATTGCGCAAACACACATGACGAACCAATTTTTCATAGAAACCCCTTAGTCAAATTTTGTCGATCCAACCATTCACTTGGTGGTGTCGCCGATTGGTCGCTCAGTATAAAGCGCCACCAAATACGGCGCAGCAACTCTTTTCCCCAAGCCTGAGCGCCACTTTTTACAAATTCAGAGCAGAATCGCCGCCCGTCATTGGTGATTACGCTAATCGAAATTCGGCTGGAGCGGACAGTACCTGCCTTATGGAAGCCAAGGTTTGCTGGTAGTCCGGTGTACCGAATATGGCTGAACCCATCACAAAGGTATCAGCCCCCGCATCGGCAACAGCCCGAATGTTATCAATTTTTATGCCACCGTCTACTTCCAGACGGGTCGCCGCTCCGCGTGCGTCGATCAAAGCGCGCGCGGCAGTCACCTTATCCAGTACATAGGGGATGAATTCCTGGCCACCAAAACCGGGGTTGACCGACATTAACAGCAACATATCGAGCTTGTGCAAAACCGGCTCAATCAGGCTCAGAGGAGTAGCTGGATTCAGCACTAGACCCGCCTTGCATCCCCGCTGTTTAACCAGCTCGAGAGAGCGATCCACATGGCGGGTCGCCTCGGGGTGAAACGAGATAAAAGTGGCTCCAGCATCGGCAAATTGCGCGATTAGCTCATCTACAGGCTCCACCATGAGGTGTACATCCAGCGGCACTGAAACGCCGCGGCGCATCAGCGCCTGCAAGATCATCGGACCAAAGGATAAGTTGGGCACGTAATGGTTATCCATAACATCAAAATGGATCATATCCGCACCGGCGGCGATCACTGCATCCACCTCGTCACCTAAACGAGTGAAATCAGCGGAAAGAATGGAAGGAGCTATGTATTGATTGCCGGAAGCTTGCATGTTCATCACCTTGCGACCAAGCTGAGTGTAAAAAGTATCGGCATTGTAATGCTATGTCCCAAGTAAAACACATTGCGATTCCCCGTCCGAAGGCCCACCGCCGAAGGTGCTTATGGATTGCGATTAACACAATAGTAGTGCTACTTCATGGCCCTGCCGCCAGTGCGCAAACATCGGCGGATGAAACCCCAGCGCTCACTGAAAGCCAGGAGTCATCCGCACCTGAGCCTACTGCAGCAAAAACGACGCCTAATCTATACGTACCAGCACGCCTAGCTGAAGAGCAGCGGCACTTGCTCAGTCAGCTGCCGGGACCGCCCTCTTCTTTGTGGCTGCCGGTTGGCGACGAGCAGGTGCTCGCGTTTTGGCAAGCTGACAGAAGCGGCAAACCTCTGGGCGCGGTGTTAATGCTACACGACAAGGGAGAGAACCCGCGCCGAGCTGCCACTTTGCGCCGCCTCCACGAATACCTCCCTTTCTACGGCTGGGCGACACTCAGTGTGGAATTGCCGGATCTGCCTGAGCCACCTGTGCCTCCACGCCCAGAGCCACCCGCCCTCTCTATACCGGCGCCGGATGTTGATAAGGGAACCGGTGAAACCGAAGAACTGACCAACAATCCCAGCGACGAAGCCGCGGCCCCCGCACACGAGCCCGCCGAAGTCGCGCCAATTCCCGAACCAATGCCTCCGCAACTGACCCGCGATGAGGCGCTGGAGCATATTCAACTGCGCATTCAAGCGGCCACCTCTTTTCTGCATCAGCAGGGTCAGCTCAACTTGGTGTTATTGGGGGAAGGTAGAAGTGCTCTTTGGGCACTGCAGCATCTGGATAAAGCCGTTCCGCCGACTCCGGTGGAATCTTCGGATAAAAAGAGCAAAGCGGTTATCGACCGAGCTATCCGAGCGGTCGTGCTGCTGAACCCTCAGTCATCGCCAGACACGGGCCTGGATCCGCTGACAGAATGGCTGCGTCATCCGGAAGTTCCGACTTTTGATGTATTTACGGATCTGGATTTGGGCACTTTGGCGGCGGCGCGGCAACGGCAGCAGGCGGCAAAACAGAAGAGGTACGAGGTCTATGGGCAGAGACGCCTACCTCCGCCCAATGGGGCCAATCCGGAAGCCAGTGAGACGCTGCTCACCAAGGCCATCCGCGGCTTTTTACAGAAACACGCCAAAGGTGTGGAACTGAAATGACTTATTCTGCTTCTGCGGGGACTTCGTTGACGAAATCTTCCACGGTTCCCTCGTAGTACGCCGGTTCAGATTCGGTTGTATTGCTCTCGTTGCTGTCCTGCGGCTCAGGGGCGTAAAGGGCCAGGCATTCCTGAATCAACGCATTGCGCTCCACATCCTCATAACTGTCGTGCGGATACATTTCATAACAGCGCTGGCTATCATCAGCCCAAGCACCAGCGGAAACGCCGCCCGCAGTCAACAGCAACAACAAGAATCGACGAATTTTCATAGGGTTTTCTCAAAACTGAGGACAATCGGTAATTTTGTCGCAAACACAACGGTTTGGTTCCCGCTTCTGCCAGCGAGTTCACGGGTTTGTGACTCCGCTCTAACCCACCAGCGTCATGGTCGCCAAGTCGCCTGCGGCAAATGCATTGATATTGGCCAAGGTGACCTCTGCAATTTTAGCCAGAGCTTCACGGG
>JAEZGT010000331.1 GCA_023416875.1 Pseudomonadota bacterium | reverse complement strand
GCCGATCAGTCATAGCTGGAAAATCCGGCGGCATGGAAATCTGCCGAGAGCTCATTGCCATCAGCGGCGATGTGGAAGTGACTGAATTCGCGCCGCTCCGGGTAAGTTTTGCGCAGCCGGTCAAACGCGGCCCCCACCTGATCGGCGGGAGCTGCAAAAAGTGCGTTGCGCATACGGCGGTCATCCGCCGCTATATCGTAGGTGGCCCGAATTGCCTGATTCAGCTCAGCCCCCAGCAGCGTCTCCACCGGGCCGAGCAGGCGCTCCATCAAGCGCTGGCGGTGCCGGCCCATTTCCAGCTCATCCAATCCGAGAAACGCCGTTAGCGCGGTATGAATCATGGCGGAGCCGTTGAGTTTGCCTTCGTAGCTATAACCGGCAATGTGCGGCGTACCCAGAGCAACCATCTCCAGCAGCGCCAGATTGACTTCCGGTTCGTGCTCCCACACGTCCAATACCACCCGCAAATCCGCATCGGCTTGCAGATGCGCCAAAAGTGCCAAGTTATCGATGGCCCCGCCGCGCCCCGCGTTGACAAGGATGCTGCCCGGCCGAAGCCGGCGCAGCTGCTCAAAGCCAATCATATGATGGGTAGGGAAAGGGCCTGCCGTGGTATAGGGGGTATGCACGCAAATGATGTCGCAATCAAGTGCTTGCTCAACCGCGACCAGGCGTCGATTGTCCGCCTTCGCCAGGAACGGGTCATAGGCGCAGTAGTTCACCTCAAGTGCCTCCAGGGTACGGCACAGGCGGCTGCCGACATTGCCACAGCCAATTACGCCGATTCGCTTTTGCCGCCAGTTGGCGGCCAGCTCTGTCAAGGCGGTCAGCACATACTGGACCACGCCTCCAGCGTTGCAGCCGGGGGCGCTGGCATAGGTGATGTGATTGCGCCGCAAATATTCCGTGTCCAGATGGTCGATACCGATGGTACAGGTGCCGACAAATCGCACTTTACTGCCGGCGAGCAGCGCTTCATTGACGCGGGTGACTGAGCGCACCAGCAATATGTCCGCATCATGGACCTGCTCTGGCGACAAATGGCGACCTGGTGCCGTGGTGACCTCGCCAAAGGGTGAGAAAAAGTCACGCACGTAAGGGATGTTTTCATCCGCAAGGATTTTCATATAAACCTTGATCAATAAGGGAAGGCGATGGGTGGTGTCGACGCAAGGGCGCACGGTGTGCGGGATAATGCCAAGCCATGAGCAGGGCTTCAACAACTGCAGCGATTCCGCTGGAAAAACGCAATGGCTTCGCGTGCATCACACCAAACCATCGGCGCCATACAGAGCGGGATCCAAAATATTTTTTTGCTGATAAAAGTCGCCAAGGGCCTTCACAAAACGCGCGGGCCGCGCTGGCAAACCACCACAGTAAGCTCGCGCTTGGTCGGCTATGGCCTCTTTAAACGCGGTGCTGGCGCAAAGACCGGAAGTCAAATTGTCGGCACTCACGCGGAACCGTATGCCGCACGCAACGCTAAAAATCCATTCCAATGCTTGCGGTTTGACCTCCACCCGTTCAAATTCCGCCTGTTGCGCCAAGCTGCGGCCATCGGGAGCGTACCAATAACCATAATCCGGCAAGGTCCGACGATATTCTCCTGCCACACACCAATGAGCCACCTCATGTAACGCACTGGAGAAATAATCCCGTGTAAAAATGATCCTCGCAGGAGTATTTTCGCCAATTGGACAATATAGAGGCTCTTCCGCCCCGCCCTCCAAGCGCGTATGAAATTCTGTGAAAAAGCAGCGTTCAAAGAGCCGAATGAGATCGAAAGCGTTGTGCATGACTGGTGAAACTACCGCATGGTATGTATTTTGGATGAATAACTGCTTATGCCAAAAACAATAGTTATTTGCAGAAGAACGGAATGGAAGCGCAGCAGGTTAAAAATTTGTGCAACAAGGTGTTGAGTTATTGGCATTCTACATATACTGTTTATACGTAGGCGTCATAAATTTGCTGTATGCCGCTTAGGCTAACCCGCTCCCATGAGCAGACAAGCCCCTAGCTCGGAGGTGGTATTATGAAGACCTCGAACTCCGGTCACAAGCTCGACAACGTGATCGACCTCTTTACCGGGAAGCCTTATATCCCCCTCAAGGACACCCGCTTCATTCGACTTTCCCCAGAACTTGACGGTCTTGAAATGCTTTATTCGAACGAAGCCAGTTCGGATAAACTTTTCAGCCTGAAAATTCTCGCTTGGGGATTGCGTGCAAATGGAGAAGTGGTAGGCCTGGTTCCCTGGCTGAACGACATAGTACCCTGCACCGACATACAGGATCCGCTCAACGGACAATGGGAAGGTTATTACGACTCGGGTATTGACGAAATATTTTTCGAGGCGCCCATTCACAAAGTCGTCGAACTGGAAACCGCTGCGGAATATTACGATTACGAGTGTGAAAACCCGCAAGATATTGTGCAAGAAATTCCAGACACTATCGGCACTCATGCGGTTTTATCAGGCCCGGATTACAAAAGCCTCATTTTGCAGGAAGTCGTCAGCTGGCGACTGCACAACGACGGCACGATTTCAGGCATGTTGATCAATGAAGATAAAGTGGAGAGCACACCGGTGTTGCCGGGTGACGAATGTCTGTACGCCGCGCAGTCAGACGATCATTTCCGTTATTTTTTCCAGCATCACATTGCCAACAAAATTAAATCGAAAGATCCCGAAGCCTTGGCGGCAATCAGTCTGCTGGTAGAGGAATCTTCCCGCTAATTTATTTTCGTTAAATCCGGTATCAAAAAATACCGGACATACCATAAGCCATTCCGAACAACGGGCGGGTAATTTTCTCCATAGCGCCGTGCCCTGCCTTAAACCGTCCAAACCCCAAAGCATTTATTTGGCTGGCCAACCATCTCTTTGCCCTAAATGTTTTTCGGCGACCCTTCAAACATATTGATTTTGTTTTTCAGCGACCGTAAAAAAATTGGACGAGAATTGAGAGCAGGAACTCGACAGGTTTACTTAAAAGAAAACGCGGCATCAAAAATGACCCGGTTTAACTGGATGATATTCGGTGTTTTGAGTGCCGACTGATTTTTGATTATTGGTTGGTTCGACCAACTCCCAACGCACCGCATAAACCTTCAATGTCCGCGCGGGCAACTGCGCGCTCATCGAGTTTTATACGCGCGGCTTCAGGTAAATCGGTGTACTGGATCACACCGCGGTCAACCAGTACGATAACCACATCCTCAAGAACTCTAACCAGTTCTAAATCTGAATGGTTCAAACGATCCAGGCGTGCTTTCACTTCTTCTTTTACCGCGAGCCAATTGTGCAGCTCCTCGCTTTCAACGGACAGAACGCCGGTCATACCTTGAAACGGAGCATATTCCACCCGCAATAAGCGCCCCTGATCATCTCGCTGTACGTATACCATAGGTTTTTCTGAGCCTCGCACGCGATCGAAACCACCAGAAAAGATTGACGCGACCTTTTTCCCGATTCTGGAGCCAATGTTCCAAGGCCACATCCATACATTCATCGGGGATGCTACAACGTTTTGATCTTTACGAATACACGGTGAATGCGAACCGTCGCGTTGAGCGATACCGCACAAATCAAATTTTGACCTGTCCGCGTCGGGGGGGCGCATGGCTCCAGACCTCTTGATAAAAAGTGATGAACACCAATGCAATGCCAGTCGGTGCTCAGATGCAAAGCAAAAAAAATGCCGCATCAAGCCAGCAAACTGACAACGGCAAAGCGTGTGAGATTCGCCTGTGCGACAACGGTTTGGGCGATGCTGGCGTAATGGGATCGCTTGCGCGCCTGGGGATTAAAGACCGTGCTGGCAAAAGTCAGTGCCCATTGTTTTTCATCGAGATTCTCCTGACGCGCGAGAAACTCCCGGACATCGGCTTCACGCTGGCTGAGCTGCTCGCGCAATGCGGCAATCCTATCCAGAGACGCCACCACCGAATTCAGTAGCTCACGCAACTCCTCGATTGAGTCCTGCTTCAGAT
>JAEZGT010000328.1 GCA_023416875.1 Pseudomonadota bacterium | reverse complement strand
TTTTCAAGCCGTGACTGTAGTGGTAATAAGGTGAAGTAATTTCCTCACAGCTGAAAGATAGGTTTATTCGGGCCGTTGGGAAAATATGAGCCAGTTTCTTTTCGCACCATATCGCCATTGCATCCGGGGTGATGGCAGGTATATTGACGAGACATACCGCCGCGTGCGGACTCTCAATTTCTATACTGCCTTTAGCTGCGCTTTTTAATTGAACCAGAATTTGTTCGTCGAATTGATTGACGACTACCGCTTGGTTGAGGGTGGGGACGAGCAGGCTGTGATCAAGATGTTGATTCAGCCACTGCCTCACTTGTTTTTTGACAATTCCAAAATCACAAATCATGCCCTGCTGGTCCAATTCTCCAGTCAGTTCGATGTTGGCGAGCCAAGTTTCTCCAACCAATCCGCGCTGCGGACAGAGATAGCTGAAATCGATATTGGTAAGGTTGTCGACAAATAAGCGCATAAAATTCGAGAGCAAATAAAAGCCTGTATTCTATCTCTAATCCAGCAATGAGGTGGCTGAATGTTCCAGTTGTTTGTCTATGTTCCAGAATCGCACCTGGAGGCGGTCAAATCAGCAATGTTTGCGGTAGGGGCTGGACGATCCCAGCGCTATAAGCAGTGTTCATGGCAGGTGTTAGGTCAGGGACAATTTCTACCGCTTGAAGGAAGTGCACCCTATATCGGCCAAGCCAATAAATTATCCTGCGTCCCCGAATACCGCCTGGAAATGATTTGTGGCGAAATTGAATTGCCAGAGGTTATTTCGGCAATGAAGCAGGCTCATCCGTACGAAGAGCCTGCCTATGGGGCTTTTCCATTACTGCGCGTTTGAGGCAACTTTCGACTTCGGGAACGTCAGTACCATGGCGTTTTCGTGAGAGGATTTTGTATTGCATTCGTTTGCATCCAGGCGTTGTAGTGTCTCGCTTAAAGACAGCAAGGAATCCATCATCATACGGCTGATTTCAATGCACGAGCCCAAGGGACTTTTGTGCAAGCGTCGCTTGCAGTCGATTTGAAACTGCAGCCCCTTCAGGCGCGCCTTCAAATGCTCCGGAGCGCTTTCAATAAGTTGATTGATCTGCTGGGCACGGAGGCGCTCAAGCTCTTCGGGATCGCGCTTGGCAAGCTCCATCAAATATTCCGGCTCGGGGAAGGAATTTTTCACTGCCTACACCATTCATAGGTCGATTAAAAAATATCCTAACATACTTCGATCCGCTATTTTAATAGAGAAAAAAATTCTATTTGGTTATATGTGGAGAGGCGAAAAGGCGCGTTTAATAACATTTCCACAAAGTGCGAAACAGTTTAGAAGGATTGTGTGGCGTGAGTGACAGCTGGAAAGGAGGTTGGTTAGCAATTTTCCGGATTTGCTCTGTGGGTGTCACTTAGGTGACTGATTTCACACTCATAATTTGAAGCCCAAATAAGGTTGCAAGCTGCCACGGAGCTCTTAACTCACGCCGAGGATCATCTCCAGGACAAATTTACTACCTAGATATGCCAGGACTAGGCTGACAAAGCCAGACAAACTCCAGCGGATAGCCGAATTGCCGCGCCAACCGAGATGGTGCCTGCCCCACAGCAAAATCGCATAGATCAGCCATGCCAGCACGGTGAAGACGATTTTATGATGGAGGTGCTGTTCTGTGAGGCTTTCAATTTCAAAAGCGCCGGTGATAATCACCAGCGTGAGTAGGATTTCGCCGACCCAGAGCAACTCAAACAACAACTTTTCCATGGTCTGTAGCGGCGGTAACAACCGCACAAGCCCGGTCGGGTGGCGATGGCGAAGTTGATAATCTTGAAATGCCAGGAGCAGGGTCTGTACCGTGGCAACAATCATGGTGCTGTAAGCCAGAATTGAAAGAAGAATGTGGCTCGCCGTTTGGGCATCCAGCTTGAGGTATACGGGCGCCGCTTGCGCCTCGGTGTAGAGACTGCTCAAGAGCGCAGCCACGGAAATTGGCAGCGTGATGAGAAATAAATTGTGCAACGGTTTGCGCAGGCTGCTGAGCAAGATCAGAAAATTTGTGGTCCAGCAAAACAAAGAAGAAATCTTGAAGAACCCGAAATGATAGCCGTCCGGAAAGGCCATTTGCCTGTACAGGCCAAATGCATGCGTGGCCAATCCAAAAGCCAAGATAATCGTAAAAGCGCGTGTGGTGGCGGTCTGCCGGCGACTGATGGAGCGAACCAGGAATACCCAGGCAATGCTGTAGAGAGCTGTGGCTAAGGTGATTGGCATTGTCTCTAATTCTTTTAGGGATGCGGCGGATCAGGTAGCCCGGTAGCGTAGAGTGGTTTCTGGATTCTTGGCAAGGGTTTACGCCGCCGCGGTCGTCTTTCAACCTCTTTGGCGATATACTGCTGCGGCTTTTTTGCTCGCCCTTAACTTAACCGGATTGAATGCTGACATTATGTTCGAAAGCCTCTCGGATCGCTTGAGCCGCAGTCTGCGCGCTATAACAGGCAAAGCCCGTTTAGATCACGACAATATTCAAGACACTTTGCGCGAGGTGCGCAAAGCCCTGCTGGAGGCAGACGTTGCGCTCCCTGTCGTCAAAGCTTTTGTCAATCAAGTGCGCAAGCGCGCATTGGGTCAGGAGGTATCACGGGCGCTGAACCCAGGACAGCAGTTTCTGAAGATCGTGGAGAGCGAGCTTACCCAGGTAATGGGTGAAGCCAATGAGCGGCTCAATCTGGCTGCGCAGCCGCCGGCGGTGATTCTTATGGCAGGATTGCAAGGCGCCGGTAAAACCACCACGGTCGCCAAGCTGGCGCGTTTTCTCCAAGATAAAGAGAAGAAGAAAGTGCTGGTGGCGAGCGCCGACGTTTACCGTCCTGCAGCTATCCAGCAGTTACAGACGCTTGCTGGTGAGGTTTCGGCAGAGTTTTTTCCCTCATCACCTGATCAGTCCCCAATTGATATCGGTCGCAACGCTGTTGCCCATGCCCGTAAAATTCACGCGGATGTGGTCATTGTCGATACCGCTGGCCGGCTTCATATAGATGAAGAGTTGATGACCGAGATTCAGCAGCTCCACAAAGTACTGAATCCTATTGAAACCCTTTTTGTCATTGACGCAATGATCGGACAGGATGCGGTTAACACAGCCAAGGCCTTTAACGACGCGCTGCCTTTGACCGGAGTTATCCTTTCAAAAGCCGATGGTGATGCAAGGGGTGGCGCCGCCTTATCAGTCCGTTTTGTGACCGGCAAGCCCATTAAGTTTCTCGGTATGGGTGAAAAGGTCGATGCGCTTGAACCGTTTTATCCCGACCGACTGGCTTCTCGCATATTGGGCATGGGGGACATCCTTTCGCTGATCGAACAGGCGGAGCAGAAGCTGGATCGGGAGAAAGCCGAAAAACTCGTGCAAAAGGTCAAAAAAGGCAAGGGCTTCGATCTGGAAGACCTGCGAGACCAGTTGCAGCAGATGCAGAATTTAGGCGGCATCAGTTCGGTTTTGGACAAATTGCCGGGCATGGGCAACATGGCGCAATTGGCGGAGCAGTCGGACGTCACCAAGCAATTCAAGCGTATGGAGGCGTTGATCAACTCCATGACTCCGGCAGAGCGCCGCGACCCCGAGATTCTGAATGGCTCACGCAAGCGTCGCATTGTACAAGGCGCAGGGGTTGATATTCAGGATCTGAACCGCCTGCTCAAGCAGCATAAGCAGATGGGCAAAATGATGAAAAAACTTAAAGGCGGCGGAATGAATAAGATGATGCGCGGGTTATCCGGCATGATGGGGCAAGGCGGGTTGCCTCCTGGTTTCGGTCGGTGAACTGAAAAGGTGTGACCCAGCGCCGATAAATGACAGGGAAATTCCCTTTCTTCGACCTGCTTAAAGTCTATACACGAATTTTTCTTTCGATTAGAATACGCGGCCTTCTGCACACCCCCCTTCTAATCTGGGGATATCGGCAGCATTTTTTTATAGTTTGGGCGCCACAGCAGTGCTGTTGCGCCCAGTTTAATTTTTGATACAGGACTGAAGATTCATGGTAACCATTCGTCTGGCTCGTGGAGGCTCCAAGAAGCGCCCTTTCTACCATCTGACCGTCACTGACAGCCGCAGTGCGCGCAATGGACGATTTATCGAGCGTATCGGTTTCTTTAACCCGATTGCCCGCGGACAGGAAGAAAAGTTGCGAGTCGACTCCGAGCGTTTGGGATACTGGCTGGGCACTGGTGCCCAGGTTTCTGAGCGCGTCAGCAAGTTAATCAAAGATTCTGCCAAGACTGCTTAATTTCTTATGTCAGTTACACCGTCGGCGACTCTTATTGTTGGGCAGTTGGCTGGGGTGTTCGGTGTTAAAGGCTGGGTTAAAGTTCGTTCATTTACCCAGCCGGAAGAAAACATTCTCGACTATCGCCCCTGGCGCCTGAAAACTTCCTCAGGTATCCGGACAGTCGAAATAGATGCTTACAATCTTCGCCCCCAGGGCTTGGTTGTGCATTTTAAAGAGATTGATGATCGAGATGTCGCAGCTTTGCTAGGGCGAGCGGAGATCGAAGTTGATAAAGCAGAACTTCCCGACCTTCCGGAGGGAGAGTTTTACTGGCATCAGCTTATGGGTTTGATAGTCGTCACTGATGTGGCAGGTTCCGACATCTTTTTAGGCCGCATAGCGGACATGATGGAAACGGGTGCCAACGATGTCATGGTGATCCGACCCGATGAAGGCAGTGTCGATGACCGCGAGCGGTTGGTGCCATACGTACCAGGTATGTATGTTGAGCGCGTGGACCTTGTTGCCGGAGAAGTCCGCGTGAGCTGGGATCCGGAGTTTTGACAGCGCTGGAGATGCCCTCTGTGCTGCGCATCGCGGTAGTAACTTTGTTTCCGGAAATGTTCGACGCTGTGACGCGTTTTGGCATTACCGGACGCGCTGTTAACAGCGGATTGGTTGAAGTGCATTGCATCAACCCGCGAGATTTCACCAGTGATCGCCATCAGACCATTGATGCGCGACCTTACGGTGGCGGCCCCGGCATGGTAATGATGCCAGGTCCCCTCGCAGCGGCAACTGCGGCGGCCAAAAGCTGGCTTTCCAGCTGCGGTGCGGATTTGACTGCTGCTAAAGTGATTTATTTGTCACCTCAAGGGAAACCGCTAAACCACTCAGGTGTGGCTAAGCTTGGAACCTTGGAAAGCCTCATCCTGGTCGCGGGGCGGTATGAGGGTGTGGATGAGCGCTTCATCGAAACTGAAGTAGATGAAGAGTGGTCCATCGGTGATTACGTGTTGAGTGGCGGCGAGCTTCCGGCAATGGTCATAATCGATGCATTGATCCGAAGACTCCCTGGGGCGCTAGGTGATGCGGAGTCGGCCGAGCAGGACTCTTTTGTAAAAGGCCTATTGGACTGCCCTCATTACACGAGGCCGGAAGAATTTGCCGGGAGGCGGGTACCTTTGGTACTGCTGAGCGGAGACCACAAGCGGATTGAACGCTGGCGTCTGCAGCAGTCTCTCGGAAGAACATGGGAGCGCAGGCCGGAGTTGTTAAAAAGTATTCAGTTGGATTCTGCCAGTGAGATGCTGTTACAGGCATATCAGGCGGAGCGGGAAACTGAACAGTGAATTGGCAGATTTGCCGTTTAAAAAATCAGAGTTTATAGCTGAGAAGCTACATATTGTTTGGGAGCATGCCATGAGTTCTAAGAACAAAATCATTCAAGAGCTGGAAAACGAGCAGCTCAAACAAAACGTTCCGGAATTTTCTCCGGGTGATACGGTTGTTGTACAGGTGCGTGTGATCGAAGGTGATCGTGAGCGTCTGCAGGCTTATGAAGGTGTCGTTATCGGCATCCGTAATCGCGGCCTGAACTCTGCCTTCACTGTGCGTAAAATCTCTCACGGGGTTGGCGTAGAAAGAACTTTCCAAACCCACAGCCCGCAAGTTGCCAGCATCGCTGTCAAACGTCGCGGTGACGTGCGTCAAGCCAAGCTTTACTACCTGCGTGACCTCGCTGGTAAAGCTGCGCGAATCAAAGAAAAGCTCAATTAATCAAAGAGCGACGAAAGCGGCCTTCGGGCCGTTTTTTGTTTGGCGTCTGGACGTCAGCCGAAATCGCGGCAATTCACAAAAACGCTACTCTCACTTGCGCTCTGTCATGCGGGCTTGTCATATTACGGAACCGACTGCTGCCGCCAAGGTCTGCATCTGACCGGTGTTTCTGTTGCGGCTCGGCTGCGCGGATGTTCTTAACGACTGACGAAGTAATTTCTATGAAAAATCTGTTCACCAATATTGCGGTCCGCTCCTTTTGTTTAAGTTTGGCGGTCGTCGCCGGCGCGTGCGTCGCCGAAGATAAAAAACAAGACGCGAATATCGAGAAGGCCAAGGCTGCGATTTCCGCCGGATTGCAGGCGGCGAAACCCGGCATTACGGTAACCAGTGTTGAGGCGTCCCCCATTCCTGGGCTATACAAAACCCAGATTGGCGAGGGGACCTTGGTTTATTCCACTGCGGACGGTAAATATTTCATCGCCGGTGAAGTTTTCGAAGTCTCTCCCGGAAAAATCGTCAATCTGACGGATCAAGAGCGCAATGTGGAGCGTGCCAAAGTTATTGCGGGCATCGATAAAAAAGACACTATTAATTTCGTCCCCAAGGGTGCGGTTAAAAAGGTGATGTATGTATTTACCGATGTTGACTGCGGCTATTGCCGAATGCTGCATTCAAAAGTGACTGAATATAACGATTTGGGCATCGAGATTCGCTACCTTGCCTACCCCAGGGCGGGAATTCCATCTAAGTCGTACAACAAAATTGCTTCTGCCTGGTGTGCTAAAGACCGCAACGACGCTCTTACCAAGTTGAAGAATCAGCAGGAAATTCCCGAGAACGTCTGTGAAGGTAATCCGGTAGCCGCGCAGTTTGATCTAGGCCGTAAAATCGGTCTTAGCGGAACCCCTGCCTTGGTGTTCGAAGACGGTCAATTAATTGGCGGTTACGTCGAGCCCGCTCGTTTGGTGGAAATGCTCCAACTTTAATTCCCTCGCCG